>NZ_JBOFBG010000016.1:0-147522 GCF_051594305.1 Paenibacillus sp. IHBB 3054
TGTTTTCCGATTCAATGCAACACTTATTTTTCATCATGTTAGCAATCTCAATCGTTCAACACGTTCCAATCATCCAAGCGTTCCTTCTGCTTGCGACTCGATTTATAATATAACATGTAACCTCTAACAAAAACAACCCACAGGATTTACCATTTTTATTTTAGTACTATTAGTATCGTTAGCTATACTATGCATGACACTCTTCCTAATGATGACTAAGCAAACACCAGAGGGCCTGCATCTGAAGATGCAGGCCCTCTGGTGCAATACGCAAATCTCAATTCAAGCCTATTTTAATTTGATATCCATGGATTTTTACTTTTCTTCGAAGTCCCCGTGCGGCCTGATTGCTTCGAACGTTGTTTAGGCGCAGTTTTATTTGATTTGTCAGCAGCTAGACCTGAGGTTTTAACTTTTGGTGTACCCGCTTTTCCCGAGCCGGCTTTGTTCTTAACTGCGGTTCCTTCACTGACGGCTTCTGCTGCTCGAGGAACATCCTGCGCAATAACCTCCGGCTCAAGAATTTCTGGCACACGGTTGTGATGAGCATAATTTTCCATCCCCGGATACATCGGATATCCAGGAATCCCATGTATTCCTAACGGTGCAACAGCGGCCTCATTCGGCATTGAGAAGGGTCCAGCTCCGTAAGGAGAAACCGCACCGGGCTGTGGCATATAGGGTGACATATTATTATATGCAGGCTGCTCATAAGTATAGGGCTGAATCGGCATTCCTCCACCACATCCGCAGGTAGGCCAAGGGAGGTTCATGGACTGACCGCCGTACTGCGGAACTGCGTACGCAGAATAATCAACAGGAGGATTATTCTCAGCCATAGCCGCATTTACATACTCGGGAGCTGCATTTGGATACCAAGCATTGGAATAGTCAGTTGCGGGATACATGTTACCCGGATAATCATACGGAGAAGCACAGTCCGGCATATACGCAGTCGGCTGGATAAAACCTGGGGCCGCATTCATACCCACCATTGGCATCGGCTGCTCATAATACGGATATGCCGGCGGGCAATCGAAATAATATGGATTTTCGTTTAATCCAGGATAACCTGCTGTTTTTTCGCATGGTCCGTCCTTATGGTCAGGCCAGGTTGCCGGCTGCACCTCAGATTTCTCCTTTTCTTTGGGCATCTCATAGGTTATGGCTTCCTGCTCAGGCACAGAAATTTGTACAAACAGACTTTGTGTTTCATGCACTACTTCCTGAATAGGAGCTACTTCAGGCGCTTTATTCGGAAGAGGTGCGGCAATCTGGACAGGAGCCGGTGCGGGATTCGGAGCCGGGGTTGAGACAGGGGAAATTGTCTGAACGGGCTCTTCCTTTGGTCCGGTATAGGTTTTTCCGCCAACCTTTGTTTTGTCTACCACCTCAGGCGATACAGCAAGCGGCTGAACCGGAGTAGCATTTGCATTGGCATTGGCATTAACATTGGATTGCATAGGTTGCATGGATTGAGCCTGGATTGGAGTCGGCTCATTCGCCTTTTTGGGAATATTGACAACTTCACCGGTCATGAGCGCATTAGGATTCTTGAGATGCGGATTGGCGTCAATGATCTCTTTCAAGGTAATTCCCCATGCTTTGGATAATTTCCACAACGTATCGCCTTGTTTAACGGTGTGCTTGTAGTAAAGCTCATTGTTTTCCGGAACAAGCATCGGAGCCGCAGGGATTTTAACTTTATCCCCAATAACAAGCACTTCAGGATTACTGATCTGCGGGTTAGCCTCAATAATCTTTTGGAGCGTTACTCCATACTTTTGTGATAATGCATACAGCGTATCGCCTTTTTTAACAATGTGTATTTTCACGCAGCATTTACCTCCTACAAATTTTGTGAGCCTATGCATCCAGATCAGCACGACACAGTCCTGACCTAGACGGCATATGCCAAAGTGTTGTGAAGCGATGCATTCTTTACAGCTATGCTGCAACCCCCGCTCTAGGCAATTCCGATTTCCCGGCTCTGCTCTCAAGCATCGTAAAATGCGGTACAGCCGCCTCCTTCGTTACTACATCTTATGCAGCCCATGGGCGATTGACATCATGTGAACAAAAAAAATCCTTTCATGACTGGCATGAAAGGATTTGCTTATGTTAAAACAATGAATTTAGTTGAATCACTATTCCCAGACTTTGTAGCCGTCTTTATCCACCGCATTACGGAATTCTTCAAGTAATTGCAGTGTAATCGGTCCGGCATGCCCTGCTCCAATAATCCGTCCATCGATTTCACGGGCCGCAATAACCTCGGCTGCCGTTCCGGTGAAAAAGACTTCGTCGGCAATATAGACATCATGCATGGTGAACGGCTCTTCCTTCAGCGGAAGTCCCAGTTTCTCACAGAGTTCGATAATGGCCAGACGAGTAATTCCTTCGAGTGCGCCAAGGTAGCAAGGCGGCGTGTACACCACACCTCTTTTGACGATGAAGATATTATCCCCCGAACCTTCCGTTACGTACCCTTGAGCGTTCATCATAATCGCTTCGTCAGCCTCAGCGAGATTGGACTGAATCTTGACGAGGATGTTATTGAGGTAGTTGAGTGATTTGATCTTCGGATTCAGTGCATCCGGGATATTGCGCCGCTGTGATACGGAAACTGCCCGCAAACCGTTAAGGTAAGCCTGCTCCGGATAAAT
Organism: Paenibacillus sp. IHBB 3054; assembly: GCF_051594305.1. Taxonomy (NCBI): domain Bacteria; kingdom Bacillati; phylum Bacillota; class Bacilli; order Caryophanales; family Paenibacillaceae; genus Paenibacillus; species Paenibacillus sp. IHBB 3054. Next base: position 2,667 of record NZ_JBOFBG010000016.1, read on the forward strand.
AGCCAGCTGCTCCACAATGATAATCACGCTCGCCTTAGGGCAACGCCGTGGATCCAGCCCCAGATTTCCGGGACCCCGCGAAACGATCAGACGGATATAGCCGTTACGCATATCGTTCAAGCGAATCGTCTCAGCCATAGCCTCCAGCATTTCATCGTAAGTCAGCGGAATGTCCAGCATAATTGACTTGGCCGAATCATACAGCCTGTCCAGATGCTCTTTGCATTTGAAAATGTTGCCGTTATAAATGCGAATACCTTCGAAAATGCCGTCTCCATATAAGAATCCATGATCAAAAACGGATACCTTTGCATTTTCCTTTGTTACGTGTTGTCCATCCAGATAGATCCATTGCTCAGCCATGAACTTACTGCACCTCCGCTTTCTCTTCCTCATAGGTGTATGTGGGATAGGAGCCCAGAATCCGCACCTGACAGCCCAATGCTTTGATCTCCTCAATCGCCGCCGGGAGCAGGACCGATTCTATCGGTTCCAGCACATCAATGTAAAAATAATAAGTACCCAGTTTCTTCTTTGTAGGCCGTGATTCAATACGCGATAAATTCAGACGCCGCCATGCAAATGCAGACAGCACCTGATGCAAGGCTCCCGGAAAATCCTCCGGCAGGGTTACAAGAATACTTGTCTTGTCTCCAACACTCTTGCGGGGAAGCTTCAGCTTGTGCGGGCCTACAAGGACAAACCTTGTGTAATTATTATGGTGGTCTGTGATTTTCCGGTCAAGGATCTCCAGGCCATGCGTTGCGGCACCGAGTGCCGTGCCGATTGCTGCCCAACCTTTGCCCGGATTGTTCTTTACAATTTCCACTGCTTCGGAAGTGCTTCCGACCGACTCCAGCTCAGCCCAAGGGGCATGCTCGCGGATAAACTGCAGGCATTGCGCCATGGCGACAGAATGGGAAAGGATCTTTACGATCTTAGTATAATCCTTATTTCCACTGTCATCCTTGAACTCCTGCGGGTTGCTGATGAGATTCTGTATCGACGGAAAGATCCACTCCGCCTGCATCGGAAGATTCACTTCATTAATGAGCCAATCGATATGCAGACTGACCGAACCTTCAATCGTGTTCTCAATGGGAATGACGCTGTAATCAGTGGCACCGCCTGCCGTAGAGAGAAAAACGTCGGAAATCAGCTTATGATGTTCAAGCTTTACAGGCTCAGCACCAAACAAGTGCAGCAGCGCTTCGTGGGAGACGGTGCCCTGCGGCAATACCGCTATTGACTTCATGACTGTATTTCTCCTTTTATCATATCCAAAAATGATTGCTTTTGCATCCCGTTTCTTTCAAGCAGCTCAGTGGTAACCCCGGAAGTACATGGAGGCAGCCAGCGAGTGCGGGCCGGGATACCGTGCTGCTGCATCGTTTCTTTTAAAAATTGCTCAAGCTCCTGCTTCCTGCCCTCGCGCCGGTCGACCAGACAAAGAAGTGTAGGGCCCGCGCCACTAAGAGCAATCCCGAGCGCCCCATGTTGCGGGGCTTCGGCGAGCAGCTTCTCCATCCCCGGCACCAGCGGCGCACGGTATGGCTGATGCAGCCGGTCCTGCATGGCCCGGCTGATGAGATCAAGCCTGCCAGAGGCCAGTGCCGCCGTCAGCAGCGAAGTGCGGCTGATGTTAAAGACCGCATCGCCCACCGTGATTTCGGAGGGAATGACCCCACGCGCTTTGACCGTGGCTAGCTCAAATTCGGGGATCACAACAAGCACTTCCAGATCCTGCGGCGGCTCCAGACGGATATAGTCGGCATGCTCGCCATCCCAGACAGCCGTAATGATTCCCCCAAACAGGGACGCTCCAACATTGTCGGGATGCTTCTCCAGTGCAGTGGCCATATCAAACAGTCTGGCATTGTCCAGCGGTGAACCAATCATAGCATTAGCTGCTGCCATTCCGCCAATAATGGCTGAAGCGCTGCTGCCAAGCCCCCGTGTCAGCGGAATCTCGGAATACATGGAAATCGACAACTCAGGGATGGTAACCCCAGCTTCCGCAAAAACCATTTGGGCTACCTGGTAAAGCAAGTTATTCTTGTCCTGGGGCACACCCTTCATCTCATCACCATGTAGGTGAAACACGGTTTCCGCAGCTTCCTCCATCTCAATCCAGGCATACAGCGACAAGGCCATACCAAGTGTATCAAAACCCGGTCCAAGATTGGCGGTACTGGCAGGGACTTTAACTCTAGACCTTCCGTAAATACTCATGGCTGATGAAATCTCCTTCGTTATTTTTACGCGGTTTCTGATATCTGGAACTACTCCGTTGTCAGCCTTCCACACGATAGTGGCTCTTGATCCGGTGGATGACGGCAAGCTGCTCCAAATGCCGCATTACCTTATTCATACTCGCCTTGCTTGCATTGTGCGTCACAATTATGATCTCCGCATCAGGATTATTTGGGTTTGCTTGCTGCACAACGGAATCGAGGCTGACATCGTATTCGGCAAACACCTGGGTGATCTTCGCCAGCACACCCGCTTTATCATCTACATGCAGCAGCAGAAAGTTCTTGAAAAAGATGTCCTCGTCGCTCTTCAGCTTCTTTTGCTTATACGGGACAATCTGCTTGAGACCGTTAACGCCCAGTTTCAGGTTCTTGATAACCGCCACCAGATCGGCAACGATAGAGGTTGCTGTAGGCATCGCACCTGCTCCCGCACCATAAAACATAGTCTCTCCTACCGCTTGCCCGAATACATACACCGCATTATAGACACCATTGACGGAAGCGATCGGATGACTGGCCCGGATCATGGTCGGCTGAACACTAATGCTGAACGCCTCGTCTTCACATTCCGCGATTCCTAGCAGCTTCATTTCATAACCAAGACGTTTGGCAAACGCGATATCCTCTTTGCTCACTCCCGAGATGCCGCTCACACTGACATCGCTGAGTTCAACATTTGTACGGAAGCCAAGCGTACCGAGAATCGCCATCTTGCGTGCAGCATCGAGACCTTCAACGTCGGAGGTGGGGTCAGACTCAGCATATCCCAGTCCTTGCGCTTCCTTAAGAACATCATTGTAGGACGCGCCTTCCTGGCTCATTTTGCTCAGTATGTAATTGGTTGTTCCATTCACTATCCCCATAATCTTAATAATCTTATCTGATGAAAAGCCTTCGATCAGCGTGCGGATAATCGGAATCCCTCCGGCAACGCTTGCCTCATAAAACACATCGCACTGTTTCTCCTGCGCTTTGGCCAGAATTTCCGAGCCGTGCAGCGCCATCAAATCTTTATTGGCGGTTACAATATGTTTGCCGCGTTCCAGCGCTTCAAGGATATATTCCTTCGTTCCGGCAATGCCGCCCATCACTTCGACGATGACATCAATTTCAGGATCACGGATAACCTCCCATGGATCTGAAGTCACTTTTGAGGCATCCACTTCGATTTCACGGGGTTTATCCGTATTCTTCACAGCAATGCGCTCAATGAGAATCGGGGAGCCCACTTGACTGCTCAGATCCTCCTGATTTCCTTCTACGATACGGACCACGCCCGTACCTACTGTTCCCAGCCCCAATAAACCAACTTTAACCGGCTTCATTTGAATCCTCCTAAAAGTTATATGAAGCTATACTTCACAGAATAATGATCGCAATAAAACTGCTTCGTAAACATCTTAACCCTGGCCGATAATAAAAGCGCGCTTCACTCCAGCAATTTCCTTCAGGCCATCAAGCATGTCGCCCATTTCTTCATTCAAATGCGAGATCTCCACGGAGATCACAACATTGGCCCGCCCTTGGAGCGGAATACTCTGGTGGATCGTCAGCACGTTGGCTCCGTGAACCGCTACACAGCCGAGTACCTTGGACAGCATACCGGACTCATGTTCCAGATCAATGGAGATCGTGACAATGCGTTCGCGCTCCAGTTGATGAATCAGATGTATGCCGTCCTTATATTTATAAAAAGCGCTGCGGCTAAGTCCAACCCTCTCTACACCCTCGTGCACCGTCTTGGCATCTCCCGCCTCAAGCAGCTGTTTGACCTGCATCGTCTTCAGCACAGCATCAGGCAATATGTCCTCGCGGACCAAATAATAGCGTTCTTTCACGAACGTCCTCACCCCAAAGACTTTTGTGTTTTCTTAGTGGACATTATATAGGATTCAGCCCGAATAACGCAACATATTTTCACACGGGGGCCATGAATACAATGCAAGAATGAAGCTACCCACATCCTCTAAGCAGCAAACGGACAGATCATTTCTGTTCAAAGATTGCAGCCATACACCGTCTCTCACCACTTTAATGTATGCCAATTAACCTAATCCAAACAGAATATTACATAAAAAAACGCCGCCTCCGTCCTCCTTGTCAGGAAAAACGTAGTCGGCGTTTCTTCTATCTGCTTTGTAGCGTGCAGGCTGCAGCCTGCACCACTATTAATAGTAGCTGCTGTTCTCTACAAACTCGAATTCGAAATCGGCAATGCGGACAATCGTGCCTTCTACAGCCCCACGCTTACGCAGTTCCGCATCTACACCCATGTGGCGCAGGGTACGGGCCAGCTTCAGGATCGCATCATGCGTACTCAACTGCATACGCTTGATCATCCGCTCAATGCGCGGACTGCTGACAACAAACGCATCGTTGTCGCGGGTGATGGTGAAGGAGTTATCCTCTTCCGCCTCCAGCTTATATACCTTGCGTTCAGAGGTTTCTGCCACCTCTTCAACCACCGGAGCAACCGGAATACTGTCAAGGATATCCGTAGCGCGGTAGAGCAGCTCCTGCACCCCTTGGCGGGTAAGTGAGGAGATCGGCATAATCTCCAGATCCGGACGCAGCTCTGCAACCCGTTCACGGAAAGAACTGAGGTTCTCCTCCGATTCAGGCATATCCATTTTGTTCGCCGCGACAATCTGCGGACGGTCAATTAGACTTGCATTGTACTGCTTCAGCTCATCATTAATCATGACCCAATCCTCGAAGGGATCTCGCCCCTCGGAACCGGACATATCCACGACGTGGATAATAATGCGCGTGCGCTCGACATGGCGCAGGAATTCGTGACCCAGGCCGATGCCTTCGCTGGCCCCTTCAATCAGTCCCGGCAAATCCGCCATGACAAAGCTCCGGCCGTCGCCGACATCCACCACACCCAGGTTCGGAGTAATCGTCGTGAAGTGGTAGGCTCCGATCTTCGGTTGAGCTGCGGAGACTACCGACAGCAGCGTCGATTTCCCGACACTTGGGAATCCTACCAAGCCTACATCAGCCATTACCTTCAGTTCCATCACTACATAACGTTCCTGGCCTTCTTCCCCATTCTCAGCCAGTTCAGGCGCTGTATTGGCCGCAGTGGCAAACCGGGTATTCCCCCGTCCGCCGCGTCCGCCGCGCGCTACAACAACCTGCTGTCCGTGACGGGTCATATCGGCGATCACTTCCTGGGTGTCGTCGTCGATCAATACAGTTCCCGGAGGAATCCGTACGATCATATGCTCGGCATTGGCTCCGTGCTGACTCTTGTTGCGACCTTTTACACCACGTTCTGCTTTAAAATGGCGCTGATAACGAAAATCCATCAGCGTACGCAAACCTTCATCCACCCGGAAAATAACGTCGCCGCCGCGGCCGCCGTCACCGCCGGCAGGCCCGCCTTCCGGCACATACTTTTCACGCCGGAACGCTACCAGTCCATCGCCTCCGTCGCCGCCTTTAACATAAATCTTAGCCTTATCTACGAACATTCATGTTCACCTTCCTTACATCTCCAGCGGTAAACGCAGTTTCACATGAGCTCTGTCCTGCTCCAACTGCTCCGCCTTCATAATTTTTCCTTGGACTATATTATAAATTTGCCCCTGCAGCAGCTCGGGATTGCTATGCTCACCCTCGCCTTCGAAAGAGATCAGAATGTCTCCTCCATCCTGTATAAAGCTTAGGCGGAGTCTTTGGGTATCGCCCTGCGGAACAAGCCCGCTGTATTTGTATGCCCTTACTGTCTGCATAATCACCGAAGTAAGCTCGTCGCCTTTCTCCTGACTTAGCTTGTCCTCCAGCTGCAAGCCTTCCTCCACCTGCACTTCCAGCTCCAGATTGCTGCGGAATGTGCGGAAAGACTGCAAATAAAACACCAGCGAAGGGATTCCCAATTTGGCGATACGGCTATCAAGCGCTATACGTTCCTTTATTCTTTCCACACATTGCACGGATTTATCAGGCTTGCCCAGCTGGATATATCCGTAAAGCACCTGCAGATCATTCATCCAATCATGACGATGATGATTCAGTGTCCGGTTCGCCGCCTGCTGCAGAGTCTTCTCCTGTATGCGCAGTTCCTCTTCAAAATGACGCCGGTTGTAAATAAAGCTGAAAGCAAGCACCCCAGCTACCCATATTCCAAGCAGCAGGCATGTGAAAAGGGAGGTACGCCAATACACGAGACCTAAAGGAAGCACTACGGATAACATGACTGCCCAGATGAAACTTTTCCAGGATTTCATTCTTTCTCCCCGTCCCTCAGTTCGCAAAATTCATGTCTAATTCAATAATTCACATTGATGAAGCATATGCCATTTTCCAGTATAACACAGGCTTTCACGGCAATCATTAGCATTCAGAGAGCAAGTGAACTATATATCGCCTTTTTTCCTGCAAAAAAGCCCCCGGCACTCATGCCGGAGGCTTCTACATGTAAATAATGTTCGGAAAGCTTACGCTTCCAGTGCCGCTGCTACCGGAGCGACATCAACCGGGTACACGCTCACTTTTTTGCGATCGCGGCCCCAACGTTCGAACTTCACTACGCCATCCACCAATGCGAAGAGCGTATCATCTTTACCGATGCCTACGTTAGTGCCTGGGTGAATTTTAGTTCCGCGTTGACGAACCAGGATGTTGCCGCCGGTTACTGCTTGACCGTCAGCACGTTTCACGCCAAGACGTTTCGAGTGGGAATCACGTCCGTTTTTTGTGGAACCTACACCTTTTTTCGATGCGAAAAACTGAAGATCCAATTTCAACATGTTGGTCAACCTCCTTCTTTAAATAATAACTTGCTGTATCTTAATATACTTCCCGTATGATTCTGCGATATCACTGAGCATGACAACCATGGATTCCAGCAAAAGCTGGATCTTGGCAGAGTCTTCAGGATCACTCACCGGAACCAGGGTTCCGCTTAAAAATCCGTCATCCATTGAAGTATCCAGAACAACACCAGTCAGCTTCTCAATCGAATTCACCGTTCCAAATGTAACTGTGGAAACACCGGCGCAGACGATATCCCAGCCTTTCCTCGCGTATTCCGCATGCCCTTTAACGGCAAAACCGACAATCGTACCTTGAGCTGAAGCCCGTGTAATCCGCACGTTAATCATTAACGCACCTTCTTACGCTTGAATCTTCTCGATAGTTACTTTAGTGTACGGTTGACGATGGCCTTGTTTCTTGTGGTAGTTCTTCTTAGGTTTGTATTTGTAAACTACAACCTTATGACCCTTACCATGTTTCTCGACTTTAGCTGTTACAGACGCGCCGCTTACTAGCGGAGTTCCTGCAGTCAGACCACCTTCGTTAGAAACAGCCAATACACGGTCAAACGTTACGCTTGCGCCGTCTTCAGCTTCCAGCTTCTCAATGAACAATACATCGCCCTCTTGGACTTTGTACTGCTTACCGCCAGTTTCGATAATTGCATACATTGTACTTGCACCTCCTCATGTCTCAGACTCGCCTAGTCTAGGTGGCAAATCCCCGTAGAAATCTGCGCTTATGTACCCGATCGGAGCGGTTACAGCATGTGCAGGATTAGAACAATCAAACACATACTTGAAGATATTATCATACTTAATCCAGATAGTCAATGGTATAGAGAAGCGGATTAATGAAGCTGTTTGGATTTGCTGATTATTCTTATTCCAGCCAGGCTCCAACTTTTCCCGTCCCGCCACAGCATTGGCAGATCACAGGGGCAAAGCTAGCCGAATCATGCCGTGCCTTCTTACGGGTCATTTCCAACAGACCAAGATGTGTCCAGCCCAGAATATGCGTCTTGGTGCGGTCCCGGCTCGTCACACTCTCCAGCCGTTCCGTTACTAGCCTGCGGTGCTCCTCGCGCTCCATATCAATAAAATCAACAATGATGATGCCTCCGGTATCGCGTAGACGGATAAGCCTGCCAATTTCCTCTGCGGCCAGCAGATTTGTTCGCGTTACGGTCTCCTCAAGCGTGGTACTCCCGGTGTATTGAGCCGTATTGACATCAATGACGGTCAGCGCTTCTGTCTCGTCCCAAATCAGCGTTGCCCCGCCCTCCAGAATAATCTTCCGGTTGAAGCTTTTATGCAGCTGCTCCTGCACACCATATGCCGTAAAGATGGACTCTTGTCCACGGTACAATCCAACAGGCTTGTACCCTTCGGGAGCCATATCATCCAGGAATGCCTCCGCTTCCCTCACCGCATGAGCCGAATCAATCATCAGCTCATCAAGCTGCGGATTGAAGGCATCCCTGATAAATCGCTGAACGATGCTCAGATCGCAGTGCAGCAGGGCCGGAGCTACGGCCCCCTCGGCGCGGCGGACAATCATCTCCCACTGCGCACGCAGAAAGGACAGGTCGCCTTCGACGGCATCCGCCGGCTCATCCTCGGAGACTGTCCGCATGATCAGCCCCTCTTCACTGCGCCGCAGCCGCTCACCGATCGCTTTAAGCCGGCTCCGTTCGGATTCCCGGCTGATTTTTTTGGAAACTCCTACGTATTCTGCAAAAGGCATGTATACCATCCAGCGTCCCGGCAGTGTATAGTGGGTGGTCACACGTGCTCCTTTGCCGCCCCGCGGCTCTTTGCGGACCTGAACGACAAGCTCCTGGCCGGGCTGCAGCAATGTCTCAATGGAGGGCTTCACCGCCGGTTGCTTATCCAAATGGGGATGCAGCACATCGTCTACATATAAAAAAGCATTCTTCTTCTGTCCAATATCGACAAAAGCAGCCTGCATGCCTGGCAAAACATTCATAACCCGGCCCTTGTAATAACTGCCGACCAGACCTTGCTGCTGGTCGCGTTCGGCCGCGTATTCCACCAGCCTCCCGTTCTCCAGAAGAGCCATCCGGGTAACATGCTGTGTGCAGTGAACGATCATTTGTTTCATGGCTTCACCTCTGGGTTTCAATCAATCATTTATCGCCACCGGCCGCACGGAAGCTGTTCTACTTTCCAAAATAAGTAGAGATCAGGCGCTGCTCCGGTACAACCGCTACTATATTTCTATCATCCTTCATCACATAAATAAAATGATATTGATTACGTTTAAATAGACGCAATATATCATCTAAAGGTTTCGCGGAATCCGCAACAATCGGACGAGCTTCACTATTGGAACGCAAATGGCGCGCATACATTGCCTCTCTATTCATCAGAAATGCCATGAAGCGGTAGGGCAAATTCCGATGATCCGTCCTATTGGAATAGAGCAGAAATGCCCCGATCATCAGCAGATTCAGGCGGAGGCCGCCGCCTGTCCCAAGCGGCAGCAGCGCGTAGCCAATGACAAGCACACTTGCTCCGATGCTTATTCTGCCGCCCCACAGCAAAGTATAATAATACGGCAGAAACATACTTAGCGCAGCTTGAAGAACCTTGCCCCCGTCCAGGGGAAGAACCGGCAGGAGATTGAAGAGCGCGATAATCGCATTCGCCTGAATAAAATAAGCAAGAAAAGCCGTACTGCCGGCACCTGCCTGCTGGAGCATAACAGCCAGCAGGATCATGATTCCGTTCTGCAGCGGTCCAGCCAGCGCGATACCAATCTCCCGGCTCGCCGTAAGGCGCCCGTGATCCTCAATCACGGCCACTCCGCCGAAGGGGAGCAACTGAACGGATCTGACCGTAACCCCGGCCAGCAAAGCTGCGCAGACATGTCCCAATTCGTGGATAAGCACTATGGTAAAGAGCGTAAGCAGCTCCAGAAACTGTCCAGTTAACACGGAAAAGAGCAGAATCAGCACAAAGAGCGGATGCAGCGACAGTTCAATGCCAAATATCCTAATCAAACGATACCACTTCGGCAGGATCAATATAAGTCTTGTCTTTCATAATTGCAAAAAAAAGCAGCCCTGTTTCAGCGTCCTTCGTCTCCTGCATCCAGCCAACGGTGTCACCGCTCTGTATCCAGTCATCCACCGCAAGCTTTGTTCCGCTCAAATGACCGTATTCCGCCGTTACGCTGCCCGTATGGCGTACGGTAACCCGAATGCCGCCCTGTGCCTCATTGTTCACGGATAACACCCGTCCCGTGTCTACACTTTTCACCGTGATACTGCCCTTTGAATCCTCCGCAGGCATAATTTCCACACCTTTCAGCGTAGCCGCAAATGGACGGACAATACTGCCCTCGAGTGGAGCACTCAAGGCGTGGGCAGCCGTAACTTTTTGAGCCGGCTGTTCCTCGTCCCCGAAGATCGGGATGAACGAAGGCGCACCTTCAAAGTGCTCCTCATACCATACCTGGGCCGCAGCGAAGTCCATATCCTTGCTGAGGGCATCCGAAACAAAATCCTGCGCCTTCAGCGCCCAGGGCTGGTGCAGAAAAAATATGCCCCATACCGCTCCGAATACAAGGAGGCTTGCGACAGTCCGCCGGATAAATCCGGCAGAAAAATGTGATCTACCGCCGCCTCCCTGGTCCTCCCAGCCCCCGCGGCGTTCCTTCCACATGGCCTCGGGATCCGGCTCCGCTGACGGAGCCAGATCATTTTTAAGATCTGCTCCCCATTCCTTAAAGCTTGCTGTCTTCTCCGGCAAAGCAAAAAGCGGCGGCACTGCCACGGTATCCTGGTTATCCTCCAGCAGGTTGCGGATACGTTCTTTGCGGCGGCCTTTAACGCCTGATTTCTGTTCCATCTCGATCCCTCCGGGGGCTTGTTTTATATCCATTTTATGAAGTATGGAAGGTGCTTTAGAACAAGCCTTAACCAAGCGGAACATGGAATAATGCGATGAGCTTTCTTTTGGCGTCAAAACTTATTGGTATCTGCGGCTATAGCCCATAACCCTCTGGCAACCTATTTATCACAAAAAATCCCGCCGCAGATTTCTCTGCCGGCGGGATTTTTTATCTAAGGGATAACTTTATAGGATTGCTTGCAGCAGGTTCAAGCCATGCCGAAAAATTTCTTTAATTTCTTGAAAGCCCCCGGCTTGCGGTCCAGCTGCATCAGAGGCACTGCGTCCCCCAGAATCCGCCGGGCAATATTACGGTAGGCTATCGCTGCAGAAGAGTCGGGATTCATCACCGTTGGCTCCCCGCTGTTCGCCGCTTTAATGACCAGCTCATCATCCGGAACAATTCCGATCAGATCGATGTTCAGTACCTGAAGAATATCCTCAATGTCCAGCATGTCCCCCGACTTCACCAAGCCAGGCCGAATACGGTTAACGACCAGCTTTGGCGACTCCACATGAGACTGCTCCAGAAGACCGATAATCCGGTCTGCATCCCGCACTGCCGCATGCTCTGGCGTAGTGACTACAATCGCCTTGTCAGCACCCGCGATGGCGTTGCGGAAACCATGCTCGATCCCGGCAGGACAATCAATCAGAATATATTCATATTCCTTCTTGAGTTCAAGAATAATATCCTTCACCTGCTCCGGGGTCACGGAGGTCTTGTCTTTGGTCTGAGCCGCAGGCAGCATGTACAGCTCATCAAAACGCTTGTCCTTGACCAGTGCCTGATTCAACCGGCAGCGCCCTTCTGCCACATCCACCAGATCATAAACGATCCGGTTCTCCAGCCCCATGACTACATCCAAATTGCGCAGCCCAATATCGGTATCAACCAGACATACTTTTTTGCCCTGCAATGCAAGTGCGGTTCCAATATTGGCTGTTGTGGTCGTTTTGCCAACTCCGCCTTTGCCCGAGGTTACGACAATCGCTTCTCCCATGGAGGCTACACCCCTTTAAACACATTTAAACCCTGACGTAATCTGACTATATTATGAATTTTGTCGATCTGCATCGCTCCGCTTGATAAATAAGCAAATTCCATGGTGCTCTCCCGGGTCCCCCATTCATCCGGAGGCCGGCTGATAACGTCGGCGATCCTCAGCTGTGTCGGAGACAGCAGAGAAGCAGCAATAATCGCTTCCTGATTGCCGTCTACTCCAGCATGAGCCATACCTCTGAGCGCACCGAGGATATAAATATCACCCGAGCATGTAATTATTCCTCCCGGGTTCACATCGCCCAACAACAGCAAATTACCTTGATGATGCAACACCTGGCCGGAACGAACCATGCCGCTCATCAGAAACAATGCGTCGGTATCCTCAATGCCCGGCACTTCGAACGCTTCAATGGAACGAATCAGCAAATTGCCCTGACTTTTGAGAATCTCCAGCACAGCTGCCTTGTCATCCTCCGTCACAATTCGGCTGCCCAGCTTAATATCTACATGCACAATCGGTCCAGTCAGAATATTTTGATGGCTGTGCTCCAGCTTATAGCGAAGCTCGCTTAAGAGATCTTCAAAGGGACACTTGTCGTCTAGCAGGAATACCAGGCCGTCCTTGATGCCCTTAATCCTCACATGCTTGGATTTTACTGTCATATGCCTGTCCCCCTATCCTGAATCATTCGTGCCGGGCCGGGCAAATTCCTTCTTTCAGCCGAAAGAAATGCAGGCCGCTTCACGCCGTTTCCTCCTTACGGGTCTCCTTCTTCAACAGCTCGAGTTGACGCCGCAGTGGAATGTAGAGGAGCAGGGCCATAGCAAAATGAAACAGCATGGTAGGCAGCATATGATGCAGAAGCGCCCAATTATAAGGCTCCTGGTTCAAATTAAACACGCTGTAAATAGCAAACAGCACGCTGTCCTGAAGCAGACTGCCAAGCAGGACAACAGTCATCATCATCGGCAGCGGTGCGCGCGGAATCTGAAAAATGAGACCAATTAAATAGGCGGACAGCCCCATGGCAAAGGAATGAGCACCGAGAATTCTGCCGTAATAAATGACATCATGCAGCATGCCAAAAGACAATCCTAGTATAAGTGCAGTATGACGGTGATGGTATACCGTGACGAACAGAATCACGATAAATACAAGATTCGGAATAATCCGCATCTGCCAGGCGTCCGGAAGCAGCCAGGGCAGAATGGCGCCTTCCAAGATAAACAGGAGAAACAATAACAGAATAAGAACCGACCTGCGCATCTTCACTATTCGGCACGCTCCTCCTGAGATACAACAATCAGCTGTTTCCAGTCCTGAAATTCGGCACTGGGCTTGATGATTGCAGTCGAAGTTAATCCGAATTGTCCTTCCTCAACACTCATTACGGTTCCTATTGTCAACCCTTGTGGATATAATCTCCCGATGCCGGAGGTAACGATGGTATCCTTCACAGCAATAGGGTCGCCCTGCGGAATCTTGTTCATCTTGAGCATTCCGGTTTCCTGATCATAGCTTTCAATCATGCCGAAGGTCTTACCCTCTTTACCGATGGCTGTGGCCGCTATAGGCGGCTGGGAATTGGGATCATTCACATCCATCATAGTCATCAGCTTCACGGTAGAAGTGAAATTGCTCACCTTACTGATAACACCTACGAGCCCATCTACGGAAATCACAGACATATTCGGCTTCATGCCATCACTGGAGCCAAGGTCGATCACAAGCGTGCTGTTGCTGGGTTCCGTGGTCAGGCTGAGAACCTGGGCAGTAGTATAGTTATATTTATATAATTCCTTCTGCGCTTTAGTGAAATTAAGGTCCTTCTGCAGTTGCTCATTACGCGCCTTAACAAAATTGTAATTCGCTTTATCTATCGTATATTGGGCAGCTAGAATCTTCAGTCGTTTATTTTCCTCGGCCAGATCACGCAGATCCCCGATATCTTGGAACAAGCCCGCTACATATCCAGCGGGCTTGTAGAACAGATTCTGCACGAAACCGGTCGTATCACGGAGAAAATTCTCAGGCCAGGACAAGGATTTTCTTGTCCCCAGGCTGAACCCCATCACCACGATAAACATGACTAGTGTAATCAGCAGTATGAATAGACGTTTATTGTTAAACAGCTTAAACATTTTCAACACCCTCTAACAACCGTATTTCTCCCACAACAGGGGTTGACATGCAACAAACCAAGGCAAATTCTAACGCTTGGAGCGCAGGCTCGAACCGCTGCGGCTCTTGAAGAGATGGATATTCTCAAGCGCTTTGCCTGTTCCGATAGCTACACAGTCCAGCGGGTTATCAGCGACAATCACCGGCATTCCGGTCTCACGTGCCAGCAGCTTGTCTAAATTGCGCAGCAGCGCGCCTCCGCCTGTAAGGACAATACCGCGATCCATAATATCAGCAGCAAGCTCTGGCGGACATTTCTCCAGGGTCACTTTAACAGCTTCGACAATGGCATTGACCGTATCCGACAAAGCTTCGCAAATTTCATCGGAAGTAATCGTCAGTGTCTTCGGCAGTCCGGTCACCAGGTCGCGGCCACGGATTTCCATCGTTTCGGCTTTCTCCAGCGGCAGGGCAGAACCCACGTCCATCTTGAGCTGCTCCGAGGTGCGCTCACCGATCATCAGGTTGTACTGGCGCTTGATGTACTGGATGATCGACTCATCTGCCTCATCACCGGCTACACGAACTGAACGGCTGGTCACGATACCGCCAAGAGAGATGACAGCCACTTCGGTAGTACCGCCGCCGATATCAACGACCATACTGCCTGTCGGCTCCCATACCGGAAGATCCGCACCAATGGCAGCGGCAAACGGCTCTTCGATAATATAAGCCTCGCGGGCTCCCGCCTGCTTGGTAGCATCCTCAACGGCACGCTGCTCAACCGCAGTGATGCCGGACGGAACGCAGACCATTACATTCGGGTGGCGCTGGAACATCGAACGCTGCTTCTGGGCCTGACGGATAAAATATTTGATCATGGTTGCCGTCGTTTCGAAATCGGCAATAACTCCGTCCTTCATCGGACGAATGGCACGAATATTGCCCGGTGTACGACCGATCATTTTTTTGGCGGATTCGCCTACAGCTTCAATTGTCTTGGTATCGGTATTAATGGCCACCACGGAAGGTTCTCTTACAACAATCCCCTTGCCGCGTACGTAGACGAGCGTATTTGCTGTCCCCAGGTCAATCCCTAAATCTTTCGTAAAACCACCTAACATGCTTGTATTCTCCTTTTCCCAGTGAATCTGGACAATTATATTACATGTACCCTTTTTCTTTCAAACTTACAAATCTGCTGTCTCCGATAATCAGGTGATCCAGTACGTCAATTCCGACAATCTCGCCTGCCTGAAGAAGTCTGGAGGTCAGGGAGATATCCTCCGGACTTGGCGTAGGATCGCCGCTCGGATGATTATGTGCGCATATAATGGCTGCGCTGCTGCATTTCATGGCTGCCCGAAACACCTCACGGGGATGCACAATAGAGGCGTTGAGACTGCCCATGGACAATGTCTCCTGCGCTATAACGTGATTCTTCGTATTCAAAAAGAGACAGACAAAATGCTCCTTCTGCAAATAACGCAGCTGCTCGGTCAGAATCTCCGCCGCGTCCTGCGGACTTCGGATGGTAACCGGCTCGGTAAGCCTGGAGTTCGCCATCCGTCTTCCCAGCTCTATGCCAGCTTTCAGTTGCACGGCCTTGGCAGGGCCGATGCCTTTAATATTCGTCAGTTCGTCAATGCTCAGGTCAGCCAGTCCGCGGAGGCCACCAGCCCGTCCCAGCAATTGCTGGGCGATATGAATAGCTGATTCCCGGCGTGTGCCTGTACGCAGCAGTATAGCCAGAAGCTCCGCTTGACTTAATGATTCCGCCCCATAATGCATCATGCGCTCTCGTGGTCGTTCTTCATGGGGGAGGTCCCGCAGCATAAATGTTTGCGACTCCATCCCGATCCCTCTTTCCTCCGCTATCCTTGCCGGCCCAGCACCGAAATGCCAACCCGGGACAGCATACGCTCAAGCAGCGACAACGGCAGTCCAACCACATTAAAGTAACAGCCTTCAATCTTCTCCACCAGGGTGGCACCAAGTCCTTGTATCGCATAGGAACCGGCCTTGTCGGCAGGTTCTCCAGTCGCTATGTAGGCGGAGATTTCCTCTTCGCTTAATGCTCTCATAGTTACTGAGGTTACCCGGTGCTCTACCAGAATCTTGCCCTCTGGCAGCCCGATGCAGGCCACTCCGGTGTACACCTGGTGGGTCTTGCCTTGAAGCATTCCCAGCATAACCCTGCTGTCCTGCTCGTCCACAGGTTTACCAAGCACCTTATCATCCAGCACAACAATCGTGTCGCTGCCGACGATAACGGCATTACGCTTGCCGGCAGCAGGGACCACAGCCTCCGCTTTACGCAAAGCCAGACTGCGCACAATCATCTCCGGTGTGAATTCCGGCGGTGTACTCTCGTCCGCATCACTGGAAATCACCTCGAAAGGCAAACCCAGCAAAGACAGCAATTCCCGGCGGCGCGGCGAACCCGAAGCAAGAATAATGAGGCGTGAATTGTCAGATTCCACGTATAAACGCCCCTTCCCAATCAGCAGTGACCATTACAGCCTCCGGTACAGCCATACGGCAGTAATCATTCCGGCAAGACTGAGCAAGCACAATTTCAAATGAATAGTGATGTCATAGGTTATGATGTCCAAATCGGCTTGCGGGGACCACTTGAGTACCGTCGAGGTTGTAAGAAAAGACAAAGTTTTTACAGGCTCCAGCAGCTTCGCGATCCACGCTCCGGCCAGCCAGCCCAGAATGAGAAATAACAGCAGTGTTCCTACATTTTTTTTCTTCATCTAAGTCTTCCCTCGCCATTTTTTGACACCTTAATTATTATACGGTGAAACTGAGTTCAATACAAACGCAAAATCAGGTGCGGAAATGATTACCATACACGCAGTCACGAGGCAACTGTCTAGTGGAGCTAACTGGGGTTGCGGCTTATTTAACCTTACCTGAGTATAACCCTGCAAGCAACACATAAAATCCCCCATTCAGCAGACGCAGCCGGATGGGGGATTTTGTATTTACGCTTACACCAAAGTTGACACCAGGCCCTTCTGACCGGTCAGGAAGCTCAACATGGATTCCTGCACTTCCCAAAGCAGACCCGGTGCTTTGTTCTTCTCATATTCATTCAGGGCAGCCATTCCCCGGCTCATTGCTTTCTCAAGCCCGGCGCATATGCTCTGCCCTTCAGGGGTCAGACCCGGCTTCAGCGCTTTGAGCGCCTCGGTCCACTCCATATGAAAATTGCTGACTGCCGATTTGTCCAACGTCTGGACTTCCCCGCTTAACAAGGATGCAGACAGGCTGCTCAGCTCATTAAGCAGTTGTCCGCTGGCCGTGAAATAACCCTCCACAGCTTGCGGCGTTCCGGCATAAGCAACCTGCTCTGCAGCCGGCAGCTCCACTCCTCTTACATAAAGCTCAATCCCCTGATTCTTCAGGCCGCTGCTCAGCAGCTTGGCCTGTTCGCGGTCAGGCGATATCCCGGCGTACACCCGGTTGCCGTCTGAAGGATCCAGCCCTGCGGCAAGTCCGGCGGTAAGCAGTTCCTGCTGAGCCTGCGCAGCTCCATCAGGTGTGCTGAACACCCCATATTGCAGCAGATAATAGCTTTGCGCCGCTACCGCTACCTGAATGCGGCCTACTTCACTGCCCGCTGGACCAGCATTCGGCAAACCAGTGTCTCCGGCTACCGGCTGGTTAGCTGTCCCGGCGTTCTGATTCTGCATGGCTGCAGCGCCTGGCTTGGCGTTCTCTCCAACCTGCGGACTCCCTCCGCTGATGAAAGACAATGCTGCGTATCCGAGCAGCAGTCCCGTACCAACGGCTCCAGCTATGGAAAGTGCAAACTTCCACCAGTAGGAGGGACGGCGGGTATGATAAGAGCCGCCATATCCGGCACTTGACAATGAAATGTCACCGAACCGCTCAGCGCTATCATTCCACTCCTCACCAGGATACTGCGGAACCCTCTCCCACACATCGGGGTCAGGATATGGGGCTAACAACGGTTGCTTGGACGGCTCGGCTTCCCATCTGGCTCCCTCCCACTCCTGACCGTGAGAATTATAAGGTTCCAGATCGTCATTTCCGATATCATCCGGAGGCTCTTCCCCTCCAATAGTAAAGCCGGTATCGTAGGGCCCTGTATGATACAGGGAAACCGGAGTGCGGTGAAGCTCCTTGTTCTCATAATCTCTTGCCGTCCCCAGCCCCGCGCTGGAACGCCGCTCCACCGGTTCAAGCTTGCCCTTGTCCTTATCGATATCAAACCGGAAAGTCATTCTTCCGTTCATCAAGCGTCACACCTCGCTATCGTCTAATCTATATGAGAATATATGATAGAGAAGAGAGGATTATGCTATTTTGATATGATTAGACCAAGCTGAGCACTTTAGCCCTAACATTGTCCGCTTCGTAATGCTTCTGCAGCGTCCGGTAGGCATGGTCCGCAATAATTGCACCCAGCTCCGGGGTCTGGAGCAGCTTCACCACATGGTCGGCTATCCCGCCGGTTGTGCCCGCCAGCAAAATATTCCGCCCCGGCTCACAGATCAATTCTTCCGAGCCCTTCAGGCTAGTAACTACCGGAGTCTTGAGCGCCCATGCCTCCAGAATCTTCGAATGCCCGCCGCAGCCTTCACGCAGTGTTGCAATAACGGCCCTCGCCCGGCGTATGTATTCCCCCTCCTGCTCGGGCTCTTCAACAATCACAACAGAGGGATCACTTTTGGCCAAAGCCAGGATTTCGGGATGTGTCTGACCACTGAAAATATAACATCTGCAGTCCGGTACTTTCGCCTTAATGAAAGGGTAAACCTTGCGATAGAATACCAATGCAGCATTTCTGCCCTGGTTCGTATGCATATTCCAGTGAAGGACAATGGAGTTGTCTTTAACGGGCGGTTCAGCAGCACAATAGTCGTTCAAATCGATAAATGGAGGGACTACGTGTACCTTGCCGGCATCTGCAAAGGATAAAGCCTTAAAGGACAGGGCATCCCACTCGGAGGCTGTCAGCAGCAGAGCTGTTTTATTCATTAATTTGCGTTCTTCCCGGCGGTACAATGCTGCATTCAATTGATGGTAACGTCTGCTTAAGCCCCTTTTGCCGGCAGCTTTTCCTTCCGACTGTCTGCTCTCCAAACGATGGGCATCCGTAATAATCATTGCGTCGGGTAACAGTGAAGAGATCATATCAATGCAGTTTCCAAGCAAGGGATGCGTTATAAACACATGGCTGTATGTATGCAAACGACTGAGCGCAGTGATCTCCGCACGCAAGTCTTTGTTGGCATCGGCCAAAATAGTGCGGCTGCGCAGCTTGTTCAAGGAACCGAGCAATGAGCTTCGCTGCCCGGGCACCCGTGTTACCCTGTGGACTTTAAGCGCCGGTCCAGCCGTATAGGGGGCCTCCCAGTCGCAGTGGCAATATTCCAACAGATCAATATCGAATCTCTCCAGCAATATGCCTAGATAATTCTCCGTTCTTACTTCTCTCTCAAAATCTTCCGGATAATGATGATGTGCGGATAGGAACAGCATTCTCTCTCTCATGACTATAGCTCCTTGGTTCTATGAAAATGATTGTTCTTCTAATAAGATTCAGAAAAAAAAGGCAGGAGAGGTAAGCGTCCTGCCACTTTTTATGAAACTTTAGTTGTAGATCAATAGTACCGCATTTTCAATCGAAAGATTGTCGATTTATGGGAGAAAAGATTATTTATTTAATTTAGACCAAACTGAGCAGCTTTTCCCTGACACTTTCAGCCTCATAATTTGCCATCAGTGTCTCATGCGCCCGGTCTGCGAGTACCAGGCCCTGTTCATGATCCAGGAGAAGTTTCACCACACTGTCTGCAAAAGTTACGGGATCATCAGCAATCAGAATATTCCGGGAATGCTCGTACAACAGGCCTTCAGCTCCCTTTGTACTAGACACAACAGGTGTCTTCAGCGCCCATGCCTCAAGGATCTTCAGGCGTGTTCCGCTGCCTTCCTGCAAGGGGGCGATAACTACCTGGGCCTTACGGACATAATCCGCTACGCTGTCCACATAGCCGGTAATCACAATGGAAGGATCTTTTTCACCCAGAGCAGCCACCTCAGGATGTACATCCCGTCCTACGATATACCATTTGATTTCTGGTACCCGGGCTTTCACAAGCGGATAAATATCACGGAAAAAGTAGGTCGCTGCATTCACATTTGGGAAATAGTTCATATTACCCGGAAGAATAATCCATTTTTCCTTAGGGGCATTAACAGTTGTACGGTAATCGCTGATACGGATGAAATTAGGGATAACATGCACTTTATTTGCATTCTTGACAGAGATCGACTTGAACGCTAAACCATCCTGTTCCGAAGTAGTCAGCAGCAGGTTGGTTTTGTCCATCAGCTTCAGCTCATCCCGTTTCGTCCAATGTGCATTCAGTGAGTAGAAAAGCTTAGCGAATCCGCTTTTCTTATGAGCCAGCTGGGCTGACAGGTTGCTCTCGAAATTATGGGCATCGGTGACAATGACAGCGTCCGGCAACTCGTCCCGTACAATATCAATGCAGCAGCCAAGCAAGCTGTGTGAAATAAACACATGGCTGTAGCGGTTCTGATTACACAGTCTCTTAATTGCATCCTTCATGTCCACATCGACATGGCTCATATAAGAACAGTTGCGCCATGTATAAAGTGAGCGCAGCATCGCCTTGCGGTAATTCATGGTTCGTTCCACTTCATGCACAGTAAGTGCGGGTATGGCCTCTTCTTTGTCAACCTGCCTCTGATTCCTGAAGGTCAGGAGATCCACATCATATTTGGTTAGCAGAATATTTAGAATATTTCCGGTTCTGAGCTTGCCTCCACTATCTTGCGGAAACGGATTCTCTGCGGATATGAACAGTAATTTCTCCCTCATATTTTTGTCTCCTAATCTCCATTTTTTTCTGTATGTTCTATAGCGATGTTATGTGTCTAGCATATATTACCCCAAAGTGTATCTTCTTTTTGTCGTTTTATGGATTTTCGAGAAAAAAATTTCAAAAAAGCCCGAATTTCTGGAATGTCAAGAACCTCGCCCCTCCCGTTAGGGCAGAGGCAAGGTTCTCGTTAGCCGGCTTCTGGAGACACAATTCCGGCCCTGCTGCTTCGCTTCGTACAAGGCGTTATCACTCAGCTTATACAGTGTATTCAGCGGAACCATTTCTGCCGAGGTGACGGTAATTACCCCGATGCTTATGGTATAGGGCATCGGTAGCCCTTCGACAACCGTATCAAGTACGGAAAGGCGCAGCCGTTCGGCGATTTCATCACTTGCTGCCTCATCCGCACGGTGCAGAAACACGGCGAATTCCTCGCCGCCGAACCTGCCGAACAGATCACCGTTAGCGAGCTGCCCTTCGATTTTACCTGCAAAATCCCGCAGCACCTTGTCCCCGGTATCATGGCCATAGGTATCATTTATACTCTTGAAATGATCCACGTCCAGCAGCAGGAACGAGAAAGGGGAAGCTTCATTGGCAGCAGCAGCAAGCAGGGGGCCGGCACGTTGCACAAACGCTCTGCGGTTAAGAATTCGAGTCAGCTCGTCATAGGTCGATACCCGCTCCAGCTCTGCATAGATCCGCTCCCGGGAAAGCAGCATAAAACCTGCTGTCCACAGGAACAACAACAGATAGACAGCAATATAAAAAAACGCTTGCAACAACCCCGAAGCCGCAGTGTCTGCTGCCTCGGTTCCTAAGAACGGCTCAACCGCCCGTCCCAGCAGCGACAACATCACGAGGCTGTAAAGCAGGCCCATAATTTTTTGCAGCGGAGTCTCTTTCAGCTTCACGCAGAGAATATACACCGGATAAGCCATCAGCCCCACAATGGACAGGGATGTCCAGACGATGACAATAGGCTGAACCCTCAAGGGAAACAGCATTTCTATCACCAGCAGTCCGGCCCCGGAGCAGCCTGCAAGCGTATAGTACCTTCTCATCACCCGGTCTGTGCTTGCTCCGAGCAGCTTCAGCAGAGCTAACATCTCTGCGGTTGCTCCCGCCAGGCAGCCCAGCGCAAGGATCAACCGAAGAAACTTAAAGGGTGTAGAATCCTCCAGCAGCAGCAAAATCAGGATCACCAGCTGAAGCAGCTTTGCAACAATAAATAATCTGGAGGTTCCATCCCTCGGGTAACGGGAATGGTAGGCCAATACCAGCAGCACCGTAAAAAGATCAGCGAAAAAAAGGCAAACGAGCAATGTCTTAAGATCAAAATGGACAGCTATAAATTTCACCTTCCTGCATCTATAACCATAGGCATATGTATTCTCCAATCCACCTGAGCATCTGCGCTTACCGGGAGATCACTACACAATTTCGGCCTTGCTGCTTCGCCTGGTATAATGCCCGGTCCGAGAGCTTATACAGCATATTGAAGAATGTCCGGGGAGTGGGCAGAACGGTAATCACACCGATGCTGACTGTATACCCGCAAGGCAGATTCAACTTTGGGGCATCCATCACAGCGGTGCGCAGCTGTTCCGCTTTGCGGCCGCTGTCCTCTTCGTTCAGCCCATAGAGCAGAACAGCAAACTCTTCGCCGCCCACTCTGCCGAACAGATCGTCGTTTCCAAGGCTGCTCTCAATCGTAAATGCAAAATCCTGCAAGACCTTGTCCCCTTTATCATGACCATAGGTGTCATTGACTTCCTTGAAGTGATCCAGATCCAGCAGTAGAAGGGAGTAATACTCCTGTTTTCTGACCGCAAGAGTCAGCTTCACTTCCGCCTCCAGAAGAAAAGCCCGGCGGCTCAAGATCCCTGTCAACGTGTCGTAGGTGGCCATTTTCTTCAGCTTTTTATAAGAATGCTCATTGGAGAGGAGAATAAAGGCTGCGGTACCTACAATCAGCAAAAAGAACATTCCCAGATAATATAGATATTGCGCGGTATTCGCAGACAAGGCGCCCATGCCGGGTTCCAGAAACAGGGCCGCGAACGCCCGTCCCAGCATTGACAAGCCAAACGCATAAAATACGAATCCCAGCATACTCTGAAGCGGTGTTCTCTCCTTGTTAGAGGTCAGAAGATACGCCGGCAAAATCACAAAAAACATCGACCACAGCGATGTAGACGCGACCCGAAAATTCGGACGGTTAAAAAACAGCGCGATCATGCAAAAGCTGATTATACTGCCCACGATCAGCACTAAATAGTACAGCTTCACCCTCTGCCCGAACATGCCCATCATCATTAGCAGCGCTGCAATCTCCATGAAGCCTCCGACAAGAATGAGCCCATTGCTCAGTGGAATTCCAATAAAGCGCGGGATAACATCCCACAGCAGGATTGAACTCCAATACAGGACCTGCACCCACTTCGCAGCAATAAATACGCATGAAGCAATGTCCTTCGGGAAGTGGAAGCGGTAAAAGGTGACGAGCAAGGCAATAAATAAATTCCCAAAGATAAACAAGTATAACAGCGTTGTAATATCAAGCTGGAAGTTCATGAATACACCACCATATACACGGAAATCAGTACTCTGTTGTCACAAAACTATAGCATTCCAAGACTCTGCCCGCAACATCATTTGCAGATTTAGGACTCTATAGCAAAAAGCGTATTTTGTCCGGCATAACGGACAAAATACGCTTTGGCTTCATGAGAATCAATTCTGCATTAACGGCTCACAGAAGTCATCCTATTCTTATTTTTCAAGTTCCCGCAAGTCATCAGCCAGTGCATACCCAACCTTCCAGATATCACCTGCACCCATCGTGATCACCAGATCACCGGGAGCGATACGGCCCCGCAGGTCAGCTAGCACGGCTTCTTTGGTAGGCAGATGCCTTGCACCGGCGTTGCTGTTCTGTATAATCAGCTCCACCAGCTTTGCGGAAGTGACACCTTCAATCTGCTTCTCTCCGGCCGGCGAATAGATATCCGTAATGATCACTTCATCAGCTTCGCTGAAGGCACGGCTGAACGCATCCAGCAGAAAGAAGGTACGGGTGTAGCGCTGCGGCTGGAACACGGCAATAATCCGTTTGCCGGTTGCTTTGGCTGCGCTGATCGTTGCCTGGATCTCCGTTGGATGATGGGCGTAATCGTCTATTACAAGAATATCATTGATTTCGCCAAGCACCTGGAACCGGCGCTTCGCTCCATGGAATTTCACGATAGCTGCAGCGATTTCTTCAAATGCAATCCCTGACTTCAGACAAGCAATGACCGCAGCCATTGAATTATACAGATTGTACTGTCCGGGAATGGAGAGCTCAATGCGCCCTAGCACTTGACCGCCGCTGTTCATTGTATACGCCACCTGCCGGTCGCCGAGCACGATGTCAGTGGCTATATAATGAGCGTTCTGATGAATACCGTAGGTAATCACCGAGCCCTTAACCTCAGGTAAAAGGGTGCTGACAGTCTCATCATCCGCACACACAATCGCGGTGCCGTCTTCGCGCAGCTGGTTCATAAACTGCACGTAAGCGGCCTTCAGGCGGCCGAAGTCACCGCCGTAATTCTCGAGATGATCCGCTTCAATATTCGTTACGATCCCCAGCCAAGGATGATACTGCAGGAACGAGCCGTCGCTTTCATCCGCTTCGGCCACAACAAACTCCCCTTGTCCTGCCTTGGCATTCGTACCGACATTCATAATCTCTCCACCGATAATATAGGTCGGGTCCACTCCGCAATCTTCCATGATCAGCGCGATCATCGAAGAGGTGGTAGTTTTGCCGTGCGCGCCGGCGACAGCTACCCCTTTGCGTTCATTCAGCAGCCGGGCCAGCATTTGCGAGCGGTGCAGAACCGGGATTTTGAGACGTTCTGCCTCTACCCATTCCACATTATCGCTTGCGAGTGCTGTAGAATAAACAACCAGATCTGCACCCTTAACCTGTTCCGCAGTATGTCCAATATAAACTTTGGCACCTTTGGCAATCAATTTCTCGGTTAATTCCTGAGCTGCCACATCGGAGCCCGTAACCGTATATCCCATTTCCAGCATCACCCGGGCAATCGCGCTCATTCCGTAGCCGCCGATCCCTATAAAATGCACACGTTCAGTAGTATCCAACAGTTCGTCACCAGCCTTTTTCAGAATCGGGTTGCTGCAAAAGCGTACTTCGTACATCAGAAATCAAATACAGCGTTCCGGACACGACAGCAAGGTCGTCTTCCGCTGTGATCGATTGCAGCAGTTGCAGCGCCTTACCCCAATTACGTTCTACTATGATTTTTAAGTTTTCTTTAGCATATTTCTCACGCAGACGTTCTGCGATGGCCTGCAGATCTTCCGCGTCCATTTTCTTCCGGAAATCCGGTTCGGTCAGGATGAGCGTATCCACTATAGGCAGTATATGCTTGAAGTATGACTCATGATGCTTATTTGCCAGCATCCCCATGAGCAAATTTAATTTACCGTATTTATAAAACTGCGGAAGGCTCTTGGCCAGGCTCTCCGCACCTTCGGGGTTGTGCGCCCCATCCAGTACAATGCGCGGAGAAGCACTTACCTCTTCCAGCCTTCCAGCCCAGAATGTGCTTCGGAAACCCTCCAGCACATCCTCATCCTCCAGCATAAAAGCCATATATTGCCGCAGAACCTCCAGCGCCATCATGGCCCCGGCCGCATTGCTGAGCTGATGCTCGCCTTTCATGGCAATGCCGATTTCAAGGGAGCGGAAAGGACCCTTAAAGTTAAAGCTCTGCACGCCGTCTTTGATTCCGGCTAGCTCATAGCTGAAATCTTCTCCGGCCAGATAGAGGGTAGAGCGGCTGTCTGCCGCTTTGGCCTTAAGCACCGCTATCACTTCCGGCTGGCTCACACAGCTGACTGCAGGAACACCCGGTTTGATAATTCCGGCCTTCTCACCGGCAATTTCCTCCAGCGTATCTCCCAGCACATCGGTATGATCATGTCCGACATTCGTAATCACGGACACAATAGGTGTCACGATGTTTGTTACATCCAGCCTTCCCCCAAGCCCCGTCTCCCATACGACTACATCCGGATAACAGACCTCCCCGAAGTAGAGAATAGCCAGCGCTGTAGCCACCTCGAACATCGTCGGTGAACCAAGCTCGCTGTCTGCAATTTCCTGTACCAGCGGGCGAAGCTTATTCGACAGCTCCAGCAAAGTATCTTCGGGAATATCCGTTCCATTGTACTGGAAACGGTTAGTGAACTTGGTGATATAGGGCGAAGTAAAGGTCCCTACACTGTAACCGCTCTGGATCAGCACACTGGTCAAAAAAGCGCAGGTCGAGCCCTTTCCGTTCGTCCCCGCCACGTGAATGAATTTCAGCTTGCGATGCGGACGGTCCAGCTTCTCCATCAGCAGCTCAATCCGCTCCAGACCCGGACGGATGCCGAAAGGAATCAAACTATTGATCCACTCTACCGCTTCTGTATAGGAACTTAAGGGAGCGGTACCGCCGCTCCCGATGATCTCTTCCATATCCCTTATCCTCTCAGCTCTGCGATGCGGGCGAGCACTTTCTCGCGTTTTGCGGAATAGTCCGCCTGCTTTGCACGTTCCTCTTCGATGACTTTTGCCGGCGCCTTGGCCACGAAGCCCTGATTGCCGAGCTTCTTCTCCACGCGCTCTACTTCGCTGTTCAGACTCTGAACTTCTTTTTCCAGACGGATAATTTCCTGCTCAATATCGATCAGCCCCGACAGCGGCAGAAGAAGCTCTGCGCCCGTAACTACTGCGGACATGACTTTATCCGGCGTCTGCGGATCAAGGCTTGCTTCGAACGAAGATGTGTTGCAGAAGCGTCCGATGTAATTGTCGTTGCGGGTAATGATGCTCAAGGTGTCTTCATTTCCGGCTTTGATGATCAGCTCAACCTTCTTGCTCATCGGCACATTCACCTCGGCGCGGATATTACGAACCGCACGAATGATGTCCATTAGCAGGGTCATTTCTGCCACTGCCTGCGGATTCTCAAGCGCCGCATCATATTTAGGCCATTCCGCCAGGGTGATCGTTTCGCCTTCATGCGGCAGATGCTGCCAAATTTCTTCGGTAATGAACGGCATGAACGGGTGAATCAGGCGCAGCGTACGGTCCAGCACATAGGCCAGCACCGATTGCGTCTTCGCTTTGGCAGCAGGGTCAGCTCCATAAAGCGACAGCTTCGCGAACTCGATATACCAGTCACATAAATCATCCCAAATGAAGTTATACAAGAGGCGGCCGGTCTCGCCGTACTCGTACGAGTCAATTAGACGCGTAATATCACGAGAAGTTTCGTTCAAGCGATGCAGAATCCAGCGGTCTGCCGTGCTAAGCTCACCTGTAATGTCAATATCTGCAAAGTTTACGCCTTCCAGATTCATCAGTGCAAAGCGCGAGGCATTCCAGATCTTGTTGGCAAAATTACGCGCCTGCTCTACCTTCTCCATGCGGAAACGCAGATCCTGTCCGGCTGTGCTGCCTGTCGAAATCATATAACGCATAGCATCTGCACCATATTGCTCGATAACATCCAGCGGATCAATCCCGTTGCCGAGCGATTTGGACATCTTGCGTCCTTCGGCATCCCGCACCAAGCCGTGCATAAATACATCGGAGAACGGCTTCTTGCCGGTGAACTCCAGCGCGGAGAAGATCATGCGCGCTACCCAGAAGTAGATAATGTCATAGCCGGTAACCAGGACATTGTTCGGATAAAACCGCTGATAGTCGCTGCTGCTTTCATCCGGCCAGCCCAGTGTAGCGAACGGCCACAGATTGGAGCTGAACCATGTATCGAGAACGTCCTCATCCTGCTTCAGATCATCAAGTCCGCTGATTTCGCGGGCTTCCTCTTCCGTATACGCTACAAACACTTCACCTGTAGATTCCGAGTACCAGGCCGGGATGCGGTGTCCCCACCACAATTGGCGGGAAATACACCAGTCACGCACATTTTCGATCCAGTTCAAATACGTTTTCTCAAAACGGTCCGGCACGAAGTTGACGCCGTCGCCGTTCTTCTGTGCCGTGATGGCAGCTTCAGCCAGCGGCTGCATCTTCACGAACCACTGGGTGGACAGATAAGGCTCAACCACTGCGCCGGAACGCTCGCTGTGTCCTACCTGATGCAGATGGTCCTCAATCGAAATCAGAACGCCCTGCTCTTTGAGATCAGCAACAATCGCTTTGCGGCATTCGCTGCGGTCCAGTCCCTGATAAGGACCGGCCTCCTCGTTCATCGTGCCGCCTTCGTCCATCACATTGATCTGCGGAAGGTTGTGGCGCAGGCCAACTTCAAAGTCATTCGGATCATGGGCCGGAGTGATCTTAACCGCGCCGCTGCCGAATTCTTTCTCTACATAGTCATCGGCGATAATCGGAATTTCCCGGCCGATGACCGGAAGGATCAACGTTTTGCCGATTAGATCCTGATAGCGTTCATCCTTCGGATGCACCGCTACCGCCGTATCGCCCAGCATCGTCTCCGGACGTGTCGTTGCTACGGTGATGAATCCGCTGCCGTCTTTAAGAGGATAGCGCAGGTGATACAGGTGGCCGTTAACCTCTTTGTACTCAACTTCAATATCGGATAAAGCGGTACGGGCTGCCGGATCCCAGTTGATAATGCGCTTGCCGCGGTAGATCAGTCCTTTACGGTATAACTCCACAAATACCTGGCGTACACCGCTGGACATCCCTTTATCCAGAGTGAACCGCTCGCGCGAATAGTCGAGGGACAGGCCCATCTTGGCCCACTGTTCATGAATGGTCTTGGCATACTGGTCCTTCCACTCCCATACCTGCTCCAGGAATTTCTCGCGGCCCAGATCATGCCGGGAAAGGCCCTGCTGGCGCAGCTTCTGCTCCACCTTGGTCTGGGTAGCAATACCAGCATGGTCCGTTCCCGGGAGCCAAAGGGTATCGAAGCCCTGCATCCGCTTGGTACGGATCAGGATATCCTGCAGCGTGAAATCGAGCGCATGCCCGATGTGCAGCATCCCGGTTACATTCGGCGGTGGAATTACAATGCTGTAAGGCTCTGCTTCAGGCCGCATTCCAGCCTTGAAGAACTCCTTCTCCATCCAGTAGGCATACCATTTCTGTTCAGCCGCCTTCGGATCATATGTAGTCGGCATATCGCTCTTTGCGCTATTGCCCTCAGCAGCATCCTGTGCCGGATCTTGCGGCTTCAGCAGCTCTGCCGCCGCTTTGTTGTGATCAGCCATTCTAAACCCTCCATTTAAGTAGCATTGGTAGATGTATCTCTGAAGCTGGACCTCTGAAAAAAAATACAAAAAGGCCCTTCGTCTCAAAGGACGAAAGGCCATTCTTTCGCGGTACCACCTTTGTTTCGCGCCAATAAAAAATAAACACCGTTCCGGTCCCATAGGTTCCGGAAACTTAGCGCGACACTCACGCAGATAACGGCTGCAACCGGCCACTTCCTAACCTGTGCTTCATGAATCTGAAGACAAGCTCAGAGGGGCAACTCCGGGGCGACTTCGGTGGCTGCATCCTGCGGAAACTCACAGCAATTTATAGTTCCGCTCTCTGAAGGGCTGACCGCCTACTCTTCCCGTTCCCAGTCTTTATTAAGAATTTACTTAATCCAATAATACATTTAGTACTATTCCTAGTCAACCAGCATACACACAAACTGAGGGACTTATACCGCCCATTTCTAAAATTAGCCTCCTTCGCCTGATTCGAACCCCTGATGTTCATCCTTAATCTCAGCTCAGAGGACAGAAATACAAAAAATCCCGATCTCATCCGATCGGGATTCTGACACCGATGCGCCTGCCGGCATCTCTTAAGGGATATACAAAACTTGGCCTTCCTCCACATTCTGACCGGAAAGACGGTTGTACATGACAAGCTCTCTTGCACTGAGCTGATATTTCTCCGCTATAGTATCGATTGTTTCTTCACGCTGGACAATGCAGAGACGCACTTTACGGAACAGATCCTTGCCGTTCAAGCCACCGATAAAGCGGCTTTTCCATTCCCCGTCACGGCCGGAGTCCGGAACAGGCGCCGCCACAGATGTATCCTCGGCGATAAGCTCTTCCTGTTCCTTGCGGGAGCGGCTGGAGCTGAGCAGGGAAGAGAAGGTGAGATGCTCCTTCGCGGGAATATCTTCTTCTCTCTTGCTTCCCAGGGCAACCTTCAGATCCGGCTTCTCCTCCTGCGGAGGTGCTGCTTCCTTAGAGATCACGCCTTCGCCCGCGTTCTCCTGATCAGCGTGAGATACGGAGCTATCCTGAGCAAAAAGTGCCGCATAGTCCCCATTTTCAGCAGAGAAATCCTCTTCTTCCTGATGGGACGCATGCGCCTCCGCGGCTGTATTCTCAGCGGCAGCATCCGAAATATCCTTTGCGCTGCCTGAACTTTCGGTGCCTGATACTTTGGCAATGTCAGAACTGTTAAAGGGATTTGTATAGCCAGCCTGATTTCCAGCGGCCGGAACGGCCTGTTCCGCTCTCCCTTGTGCCCCGAAAAAGTGACCCGAAACAGGTTCGTTGTTCGCAGTTCCGGCTGCTGATGTCCCCTGCGGGCTATCAAAGCTGTGTGTCCGCACCTTCACTTCCTTGTCCTTCTGCTGGGCCGGTGGGGATGCAGCGGGCTGGTGGGTGAACACGGTGCCTTCCAAAAACAGCGGATTCACTGCAGCTTCAGGACCACTGTGGGCAAACTCATGCTCCTCAGCGAAACTCTCTGCGGTGCCTTCGCCATAAGTCCACACTGAGTTTTCATACAAGGCATCGTTCTCATGCTCCCGGGCCTCTACCCTAACCCCCGGGGCCTGTTTTTCCTCGTCAGGTGAATAAGCTGCCGTGTACTCCTCCTGCTGCCAGGCGGGCTGCGTCTCCGCTCCCCCGATTCCCCGCAGCGAGAGTACACCAGTTATATTGACCGTACGCATCGTAAGCAGGTCGATATCGAAATTCTCGATCTCCACCCCTATGTCTTCAAGTGAGCTGACCCGGGTCAGCGGTACTGTGATTTCAACAGGAATGGCATGCTCCAGACGTTCCGTCCGGTCATTCTCACCCCGGTAGAGTCCGGTGAGCAGAAGCTGTCCGTACAACTCGGCCCGGTCCTCCCGCTGAATCACCTGGATTTCCGGAATCAGCTCCACCTCTTCCAGTTCAGCGATTCCCGGAAGTTCTTCCGAAAGGTGGATGCGTTCATAAATATCAAACCGCAAACCGTGGGACTGGTCAAACACGGGAAATGTCCTCCTTCTTGGCATAATCTAACCCCGAGACAAGCCCAGAGCATAAGCCCAAAATGTTACTCCTCTCATGTATATGCTTCAATCAGAAAGGCATGACAACTTTGGACACTTCATCAGAGCGGCCGTCTCTTATTGCTTGTCAAAACCAAGAATACGGGCATCGGGAACGGAATAATCCAGCGGCAGCCTGCTTCGCAGAACCGGCACCAGTGGATTGCCGGGGGTAATGCTGCCCAGCAAATCAGCCGGATGAAAAGCTCCCTGAATCGCTCCGGCTTCCTTTTCCACCGCCAGCATTTCGCCTCCGGTTCCCCCTCTACGCCAGGCTTGTTTTCCCACCGCTTTGCGGTACACCTTAAGCGTTCCTTCCGTCATGACATCCAGCGAGCGGCAGCGGACCGCCCATTTTCTCGCCTGGTTTCCTGTCCGCCCGCGCAGTTCATCATCGCCTAGCAGCAGAAGCAGCAGCTCCGCCAGCCCCCCTGAATCTTCCGCGGGAAAGATCCAGCCTGTTTCCCCGTGCTTAACCATTTCCGGCATTCCCGTTGTCCCAGCCACAATCGGTGCAATACCGGCAAGCTGGGCTTCTGTGACCGAGTAGGGCTGCGTATCCTGCAGGCTGGGCTGCACATAGATATCGGCCTGCTGCAACGTGGCTGGGATATTGTCCAAATTACCCACAAACACCAGATGTCCCTGAATCCCCAGCGCTGCCGCCTGTGATCTCAGCTCTTCCAGGAGACTACCGCTCCCGGCTAAGACGCAGACCCAGTCCTGACGGCTGCGATGCACCAGACCCAGTGCACCGATCAGCACATGCACGCCCTTGATGTACTCGAAACGGCCGGCGTACATAATCACCTTATGTCCCCCGCCAAGCTGTACCGGGGAAGGCAATGCAGCCTTGTCATTGTACTGCTCCAGGTTGATCCCGTAAGGCAGCGTATGAATCCGCTCCGGAATGACGCCGAGCTCATTCACCAGTTGACCGATCCATTTTGAAGAGACCAGGATCAGATCGGCGGCATGTGCGCCAAGCTGCTCAATCCGGCGGAAATAGCTCCAAATCGGCCGACTCTCGTATTTCTCCTTCGTAAGCTCCGGTTCAATCCCCTTATACTCGTAATACGACTCCCGGGCCAATGCCCCGTGAATGCTGGATACCAGCGGCACCCGATTTTTCATCACCCGCCGCAGCGCGTAAGTGGAGATGGAATCCTGGGCGTGGATGAGATCATAGTCCTCCAGGCCGAGCACAGCCGCTCCCGCCTCAAACACATAACGGCCAATTTCAAAACTGAAGATGCCATGCTCCAGGTACAGATGCGGAAACCGCTGAGGATCGAGATAAGGCAGCAGCGTGTTATAGTATGCATTTTTATCAAAATAGCTCTCCTGGTTCAGCAAATATAACGTATTGCTCTCTACATGGCTTCCCATCAGTGTAACAGAATGCCCCTGCTCGCTCAGCTTGTCTGAGAGCTGTTTCATATACGTCCAGATTCCGCCCATATTAGTGAGTCCCCAGTAGGTGACCAGCAGTATTTTCATGAACCCCTCTCCCCGGCTTGTAGAATTCATTCCATGAGGAGCAGCCTGCTCCGCGTTAACAAAGTATTATATGACCAGCGCTGGCTATAAGGCATGGGCAACAGTCTCTTTCTATGAAAAAAAGCACCTGCCCGTTAATAGAAGTAGGTCTGCCGACCAGCTGCTGGAATCCAAAAAGCCCGGAAGGAAACGGCTTTCCTCCAAAGAATAAAAGCCTGTAGACGAGGCCGTAACGGCTCTGTCTGCAGGCTTATTTATACTTGGCTTAGCTCGCTCCCGCACAGGGGGATGGATGGTTCTCCGGGTTGAACGGCTGACACTTTGCCCTCTCATATTCTATAGCTGGGCAGCGTTAAAAGTATCTCCGCCTTCAATGGTACCGGAGTTAAAACCTTTGTAGAACCAGCGTTTCCGCTGCTCCGAAGACCCGTGGGTGAAGCTGTCCGGCACCGCATATCCTTGTGCCTGCTTCTGGATCGTGTCATCGCCAACCGCACTCGCCGCCGTCAGAGCCTCCTCCAGATCGCCTTCTTCCAGCAGGTTCATGCCCTGGGCGTGATTGGCCCAGACTCCGGCCAGATAATCGGCCTGCAGCTCGAACCGGACCTGATATTTATTGAATTCCTTCTCGCTCAGACTCTGGCGAAGGGAATTCAGCTGCTCCGACGTGCCCAGCAGGGTCTGTACATGATGGCCCACCTCGTGGGCAATGACATAAGCCATCGCGAAGTCGCCCGGCGCCTGGAAGCGCTGCTGCAGCTCATCATAGAAGCTCAGATCAATATACAGCTTGGCGTCCCCGGGACAATAAAACGGCCCTACTGCCGAAGTGGCCGTTCCGCAGGCAGAATCCACACTGCCGCTGTACATTACAAGCGTCGGATCCTCATAGGTCATTCCCTGCTGCTTAAAAATCTCACCCCACACCTCCTCGGTGTCGGCAAGAACCACGGATACAAATTCGGAAAGCTCCTGCTCCTCAGCCGTCTGCTCATAAGGAGCTGAAGAATTGGTACCGCTGGATGTCAGGTTCCCTAATATATCCCCGGCATTGCCCCCGCTGAGCAGTGTTACAATCACTACAAGAATAATTCCGCCGATCCCGCCGCCAATGACCTTCCCGCCGCCCCCGCCTCTGCCTCTGCCTCTGCGGTCCTCCACATTCGAACTGCCTCTTCTTCCCTGCCATTTCATGGCTATGCCCCCAGTCGTAGGATCGTTAATGTGCCAAGCTGCATTTCGTAAGGGTATATATCTTATTAGTGTTATACCCAAAAACGGCAGATTGGCACTTCCACTTGCTGGGGGGCGGGAAATAAGGGGGGACACGAAAGTAGAAACACAGCGGCACTACTAATTTAGCTGCAATTTTCTTCAACACTTACATCATCATTTGTAATGATGACCTTGGAATGTCCCGATAAGGACTCGGTATACGAACATATCCCGACCGTTTTCGGCGAGTCCTCATCTCTTGGATCGGTATACTTAAGATAAATTCCGCCTTCGCCGGAAAGGCTTAGTTCAGGGCTGATTTTCACCTTTCTTCCACTGGGTATCCCTTGCTCGAAGCTTTCCTTGGAACTGCTCTCAATGATCTGGCCAGCGGAATCACTCGTAAGGACCCCAGTTTCTACGGAAAACAGATCGTAATCGGATTGATTGTCTACGGTCACAGTAAAACTGCCAAATTGCTGAATCAGTTTCACAACATCCGAACCGGCAGTAGCTGCAGTAATACTCCCGCCAATTATTAAAACCGCATCGAAGACGGCTATCGTTACAGAGATTCTGTTCCATTTCATCTGCTGTCCATCTCCTTTATTAGAAAGACGAACCGAGACGTAGAAATGTATCATCCCGCTAAATATTTAGCACGGCTGGTGCTTTAAAGGGGCGACACCCAGCTTTCCCACTATTCGCTCACCTTTCACCAATTCGGAGGTACTTGTACCTCTCATTCGCCAAATCGCTCACCATCTGCCTATTCGGATGTACTTGTGCCTCTCATTTCGCCAAATCGCTCACCTTTCACCAATTCGGAGGGACTTGTACCTCTCATTTCGCCAAATCGCTCACCTTCCGCCTATTCGGAGGTACTTGTGCCTCTCATTCGCGGATTCACATCTTCAAGTTTGCGACTTATTCACATTTGTGATTGTGGTTGTTAATTTTCCAACAACAAAAAAAGACGCCAAGGTGGGAGTCGGGACTGCATCCTGTCTCACAAACAGGTACAGCCCCTTCAGCCTCGGGTCTCTTTATAGTTGCATTATAAAATTTGATTGTCTTTAGATCATTTAGTCGCTAGGCAACTCCAACAGACTGATTTCAGCCTATTGTCCCGCCGTCCAGTTCCTCCCGCAGCCGCAGCATATCTTCCGGCCATGGATCGGCTATTTCCAGCCTTTCCTTGCTCCAGGGATGGCTGAAAGCCAGCACCTCACCGTGCAGAGCCTGACGGCTGCTGCCTGTCAAACCCCAGCGCGGCCCGCCATACAGCTCATCCCCGTACAGCGGATGCCCCATATGGCTGAGGTGAACGCGGATCTGATGCGTACGTCCGGTTTCCAGCTGCACCTTAAGCGAAGTGCCGCCTTGCAGCACCTCGCGTCCAAGGATTAACGTTACCGCGGATTGTCCTCCGGGCGACACACGCCTGCGCGCCGCATGATGGCGGTCGCGGCCAATTGGGGCGTCGATCACCTTGAGCGCAGGCGGGACGACGCCCTCCACAATCGCGGCGTACCGCCGCGATACCACCTTCTCGCGCATGTCTTCATCGAGTACAAGCTGCGCATATTCATTCTTCGCATAGAGCACAGGACCCGTGGTATCCTTGTCCAACCGGTGTATATGCCTCACAGCGACGCCTCCGCCGGAAGCAGCATAATGCGCTGCAACAACATGATCCAGCGTTGTATCTGACCCGCTGCCGTCCGGGTGAACCGCCATACCCGCAGGCTTATGGACAACAAGGCAAAAGTCGTCCTCATACAGCACTTCAAGCTCCTGCCACATTGGCTCAATGCCCGCTTCGCGGTAAGGAAAAAGCGCCAGCCGCAGCCGGTCGCCCTTCCACTGGATGCCGCCTTCGCGGCGCAGCCGGGCATGGAGCTTCACCGGCATCCCGGCCGTCTCCAGCAACCAGCGGTCTACCGCAGCCTGCGGATCAGCTGCTCCGGTAACGACCCGGCCGGGCATGGCCTCCAGCCATTCGCCGCGCCGGGTCCAGGCGCCGCCGCCCTGGACCAGCGCATTATCTGCTCCAGACGTCACAGTGACTTCAGGGCGTTCAAGTGAGCTTCGATAGTATCATCGATATCCTGCTCGCTGTGTACGGCGGATACGAACATTCCCTCGAACTGCGATGGCGGAACACTGATGCCCTGATCGAGCATCTTGGCGAAGTAGCTGCGGAACATATCCAGGTTACTGGTTTTGGCCGTTTCGAAGTTGATTACCGGACCTTCGGTAAAGAACGGGCAGACCATGGAGCCCACACGGTTAATTGTCAGCGGAATGCCGGTCTCGGCGCTATTCCGCTTAAGACCTGCTTCCAGACGTGCGCCGAGTGTCTCCAGGCGGTCGTACACCTCTGGCGTCAGCAGCTTCAGCGTGCTGAGACCGGAAGCCATCGCCAGCGGATTGCCGCTGAGCGTACCCGCTTGGTAGATCGGGCCGGATGGAGCGATCTGTTCCATAATCTCTCTTTTGCCGCCATAAGCGCCTACCGGGAGACCTCCGCCGATTACTTTGCCGAAGCAGGTCAGATCCGGTTCAATGCCGAACAGTCCCTGAGCGCAGCTGCGGTTCACGCGGAAGCCTGTCATGACCTCATCAAAAATCAGCAGTGCTCCGTAACCCGTCGTCACCTTGCGCAAGCCTTCAAGGAAGCCCGGAAGCGGAGGCACAACGCCCATATTCCCGGCAATCGGTTCTACAATAATCGCAGCAATCTCACTGCCATAGCGTTCAAAAGCGATTTTGACCCCTTCCAGGTCATTGTACGGCACAGTGATCGTGTTGACCGCTACGCCTTCAGGCACGCCAGGGCTATCCGGCAAACCAAGCGTGGCTACGCCGGAGCCGGCTTTGATCAGCAGGCTGTCCGCATGACCATGGTACGAACCCTCAAACTTGAGGATTTTGCTGCGTCCGGTAGTTCCCCGAGCCAACCGGATCGCACTCATAGTAGCTTCTGTACCGGAGTTGACCATCCGCACGATATCCACTGAAGGGACACGTTCCACCACTGTTTTGGCCATTTCCGTCTCCAGCAGCGTAGGCGCGCCAAAGCTTGTCCCTTTTACCG
The DNA here is from genome assembly GCF_051594305.1 of Paenibacillus sp. IHBB 3054. Lineage (NCBI taxonomy): Bacteria > Bacillati > Bacillota > Bacilli > Caryophanales > Paenibacillaceae > Paenibacillus > Paenibacillus sp. IHBB 3054. The sequence continues at coordinate 39,776 of NZ_JBOFBG010000016.1, forward strand.
CCGTCTCCTGCAAGGCCTTTACGACCTCGGGATGGGCATGCCCCATAATGAGCGGTCCCCACGAGCAGACGTAGTCAATAAAGCTGTTGCCGTCGATATCGTAAATGCGCGAACCCGCGCCATGATCCACATAAACCGGTGTCAATCCTACGGATTTGAACGCCCGCACCGGGCTGTTCACCCCGCCGGGAATATACTGCTTCGCTTCTTCAAAAGCTGCACGGGAAGCTTCTTCCCGGCGCGCCAATGGCACATTACCCATGGTTCCTCACTCCTGTTCTATTCTTGATTAGCTTAGCCCTGCAGCCAGCGTGCCGCATCCTTGGCAAAATAGGTAATGATAATATCCGCTCCTGCACGCTTCATACCGGTCAGCATTTCCAGTACTACCGCCTGCTCGTCGATCCAGCCCTGCAGTGCTGCCGCTTTGACCATGGAGTATTCTCCGCTCACATTGTAGGCAACCAGCGGCAGATCGAACTGGTCGCGGATGGTCCGGATGACATCCAGATAAGCCAGCGCCGGTTTCACCATCAGCATATCTGCACCTTCCAGCACATCCGAATCCGCTTCACGGATCGCTTCCCGCAGATTGGCCGGGTCCATCTGGTAGGTTTTGCGGTTGCCGAACTGCGGAGCAGAGTCAGCGGCTTCACGGAACGGGCCGTAGAAGGCCGAAGCATATTTTACCGAATAGGACATAATCGGCACATGCTCGAAGCCATTCTCATCCAGTCCGATGCGGATCGCCTGCACGAAACCATCCATCATGTTGGAAGGTGCGATAATGTCCGCCCCGGCCTTGGCCTGCGATACCGCTGTACGGGTCAGCAGCTCAAGCGAAGCATCGTTGATGACATCGCCGTGTACAACACCGTCTACTGTATGGGTATGAACCATCCCGCAGTGGCCGTGATCGGTGAATTCACACAGGCAGGTATCGGCAACGACCAGCAGCTCAGGATACCACTGCTTGATCAGCCGCGTAGCTTCCTGCACGATGCCGTCATCGGCAAAACCAGAAGAACCAATCGCATCCTTGGTCTCAGGAATGCCAAACAGCAGCACAGCAGGAATGCCCAGTGCAGCAATCTCATCCACTTCGGCCTTCAGCATGTCGAGCGAAAAATGATACACACCCGGCATGGAGCCGATCTCATTCTTCACACCTGTTCCATAGGTTACAAAAATCGGCTGGATGAAATCCAGCGTATTTAATATCGTCTCACGCACCATTCCGCGAATTCCGGCTGTCCCGCGCAGACGGCGGTGCCGTGTAATTGGAAAACTCATTGGACATCCTCCTGTATAGTAGATATATAAACACATAAGTTAAGTGATCTATTGAAGAATAGCCCAGCTGTGAACTGAATGAGACCCGAAGAGGGGCACTCATGTAGTCACAGGCGAACTCGGTCGGACTGAGGTGAACTCTGAGTTACTCAGAAAAACACAGGCAAACAAAGGGCAAACCAGGCAAACCAGGCTAACTAAGCAAACTAAGCAACTAAGCAACTAAGCAAACTAAGCAAACTAAGCAAACTAAGCAAACCCAGCAAACTAAGCAAACCAAGCAACTAAGCAAACCAAGCAAACCAAGCAAACCAAGCAAACCAAGCAAACCAAGCAAACTCAGACAAACACAGGTAGATTGCGCTAACTGCATTCTCTGCAACTAAATTCACAATATGCCCGCTGTTTTGCCGCCTAAATGTACTTCATACAACTAAAATCACCGAAATAGCGAATTTTCGCTTAAATGGGCAAATTTAGCTGTACAGAATACAACTAACCATCCTTATGAGGGGTTTAAGCCTACTTTAGTTGTACAAAGTGCAGCTAAGTTAGATTTCCCTATTCGTCCGTCAGCCATTAAATGATTATCGCAGCCGCGTTCCTTCATTCCAGCGGCACAACTCCTGTACTAATCCCTCGATCGTCGCCTCGTCGGGGAGCAGCCCCGGGGTGAGACCGGCTTCTACGGCGGTCTTTTCGGTCACGGGGCCGATGCAGGCAATCTTCACGCCCGCCAGCAGCGGAAGCGGATCTTCAAGCCCCATCCGCTTCAGGATGCTGATGAAGTTGCGCACTGTCGAAGAGCTGGTGAAGGTAACCGCGTGAATCCGCTTCTCCTCCAGCAGCTTAAGCAGCTCGATGTCATCCTCGCCGGTGACCACCGTCTCGTAGGTGTCCACTTCGGTCACTTCCAGCCCCAGCTCCCTCAGCTTGTCCGGCAGCCACTCGCGCGCGAGGTCGCCGCGTGGCAGCAGCACCTTCTGCCCAGGCTGCAGCCTTGAGCCGAAGGCTTCGATCAGCCCCTCTGCCTGGAAGACTCCAGGCAGCTCCTCGGCCACCAGCCCGCGCTGGGCCAGCGCCGCGGCTGTGGCCGGTCCCACCGCGCCGATGCGCGCGCGGTGCAGGCCGCGGATGTCCACCTTGAGCTCCGCCAGGTGACGCCAAAAAAACTCCACGCCGTTCGCGCTCGTGAAGAAGACCCAGTCGTATGCGGATAACGCGCCGAGCGCTTCCACAATCTTGGCCTTCTTCTCTGCGCCTTCCGGCATGACCGTCTCAATGACCGGGAACTCGTACGGCTCGCCGCCGAGTTCCTCGATCCGGTCCACCAGCTCACTGGCCTGGCTGCGGGCCCGTGTAACCACAATGCGCTTGCCGAACAGCGGCAGCGCTTCTACCCACATCAGCTGCTGGCGCTGCAGCACCACGTCGCCGACGACGATGACGGCAGGCGGCTGGAAATCAGCCGCCTTTACCTTCGCCTCAATGTCGGCGAGTGTCCCGATCAGCGTCTCCTGATCGGCGCGTGTGCCCCAGCGGACAAGCGCGACCGGCGTTTCCGGCGGCCGCCCGTGTTTGATTAGCTGGGCGCTGATATAGCCGATTTTGGCAACGCCCATCAGAAACACCAGTGTTCCCGTAGCATTCGTCACCTTATCCCAATGAATGGAATGATCCAGCTTATCCGGACTTTCATGTCCGGTAATAATCGAGAGCGAGGAAGCATAATCCCGGTGAGTCACCGGAATGCCAGCATATGCCGGCACGCTGATCGCCGAGGTAATGCCCGGCACGATCTCATAATAAATGCCATGTCTGCGCAGCAGCTCCGCTTCTTCACCCACACGGCCAAAAATCGTCGGGTCTCCGCCCTTCAGCCGCACGACCGTCTTCCCCTCAAGCGCCAAATCGACGAGCAGCTGATTGATTTCCTCCTGCTTCATCGTATGGCGGTCAGGCAGCTTGCCTACGTATATTTTTTCTCCGCCGGACTTCATATGTTTCAACAACCTCGGGCTGGCCAGCCGGTCGTATACCAGCACATCCGCCTTCTGGATGCACTCCAGGCCTTTCACCGTAATCAGCTTGGCGTCCCCTGGACCTGCACCTACAAGATAGACTTTCCCCTTCATCTCCATCATCCCCTTACATCCGCCAAAATTTTCTCCGCTCCCCGGGCAATAAGCTTCCTGGCGACCTCTTCGCCAAGCTGAACCGGATCTTCCCCGGTGCAGGTTTCCTTCAGGATCACTGAGCCATCCGGCGTTCCCACCATGCCGGTCAATGTGATGACCCGGCGGGTAGAATCCGGTGCAGCAGAACCTGCTGATGCATTGGATTCAGTTCCACTGTCTTCTGCTCCCAGTACCGCAAAAGCGCCAATCGGCACCTGGCAGCCGCCGTTCAGTGCGCCAAGAAACGTCCGTTCCGCCGCCACTGTAAGGGCCGTATGCTCATCATTGTAAAGTGCCAGCAACTTCCGCAGCTCGGCATCATCCTCCCGGCATTCGATGCCGAGTGCTCCCTGCCCTACAGCAGGCAGACAGACCTCCGGCGGCAGATAGGCCGTTACCCGATCCTCCCAGCCCATGCGCGAGAGGCCCGCAGCCGCCAGCAGGATCGCGTCGAATTCGCCGCTCTCCAGCTTCTTCAGCCGTGAGTCAATGTTGCCGCGCACCGGCTGGATGTCCAGATCAGGCCGCAGTGCGGCTAGCTGGCTGGAACGGCGCAGGCTGCTGGTACCGACACGCGCACCCTGCGGCAGCTCATCCAGACTAGCGGATCCGGTGGCGATCAGGCAGTCGCGCGGATCGACCCGTCGCGGCACAGCCCCGTTAATCAGCCCTTCCGGCAGTTCAGAGGGCATATCCTTCATACTATGTACAGCCATATCGATCTCTTTGGCCAGCATGGCCTGCTCAATTTCCTTTACGAACAACCCTTTGCCGCCCACTTTGGACAAGGTGACGTCCAGAATCCGGTCGCCTTTGGTGACAATCCGGTGCACTTCAAAGGTGAAGCCGAAGCCGTGCTCCTCACTCAGACGCTCCAGATCGGCGATGACATGCCCCGTCTGTGTCAGCGCGAGCGCGCTTTGTCTGCTGCCTACAATAATCTTGCGCATATTTACATTCCTCCCGGTAACCTGCATGTGCCTTACTGCTCTCACAATCATACTACTCTTATACAATCAGCGGCATGCCTGCCGTTCCTTCAAATTCTCACATTTGCCCCCAAGATCAGCGGAACTTACCGTGAGCCGCTCTTTACAACCGCATCCGCAAGGCTTGGTTCAGCCGCATTCCGGTCATTTACCCGGCGTTTCCCCGGATTCGGCCACCAATTACTCCCGCAACATTCTGGCAGGTTTTTCACTTCTACCAGCAACTCGTGCCTTCTTCAGCAGTCAGCCCAACGTTCCCGGATCTTCAACGTACCTACGCCTCACGGTTAGCGGCAATCCAGACCTGAACCGTCTCCGGGCTCCAGTCTTTAAAAGTACCCTGTCTGATCTCATCCAACACGCCCAGATGGGCCAGCTTGCGCAGAAGCCGGGCACGGACCGCGGCTGAAGGCTCCTGCCGCTTGATCTCTACCCGCAGCGCATGCAAAAAATCCAGGTACGGCTCGTATTCCTCGCCCAGCATCTCCGCAACCTGCTCCGTAATCTTCGCAGCCACACCAGGACCAGCGCCCGAAGTCGATACGGCCACCGTCAGACGCCCCCGGCGAAGCACGCCGGGAGTAATGAAATTCCCCGCCTCGGCATGGCTGGCCACATTCACCGGAAGGCCCAAAGCCTTGGCCTCGCGTGCGGCTGCTTCATTAACCGCCGCATCACTGCTGGCGGCATAGACCAGAAAGGCCCCCTCAAGATCTCCGGGAGCATAAGGGCGGCTAATCCAGATTAGCATGCCCTTCTCTGCAAATTCGCTAAGCCTCTCCGTTAGCGAGAGGCTAACAACGGTCACTGTCGCTCCCGCTTCCAGCAGCGGACCTATTTTACGCTCGGCAACGGCCCCGCCGCCGATTACCACTACCCGTTGATCCTGCAAATCCAGCATGACCGGAATATAATTCACCATGTTCATCACTTCCCGCCCCAGCCGTGGAAATCAGACCATGAATTCAGCAGAAAATTCAGGATAATGAAGCCGTATCCCGAAATCGCCCAGCGGGCCATAACCGTCCCGCTTCTTCGGCCGGACCGCTTCAGCAAGATATAGGTTATGTAAATCCCAAGCCCGACAAGTGTAGTCAGCACCTTGGGATCCTGGAACAGCGGGGTCCGTCCCTCTGCGATAATGGACATGCCCGCCAGCACAAGCGATACGCTCAGCAGGGGAACCCCCGCGAGGATTGATGTATACGAATATTTGTCCATCGTTTCCAGACTAGGCAGACGCCGGACGCGGTCATCCCATTTCTTGCTCTTCAGCTTACTGTGCAGGAACAGATACATTATCGCAAATACCGCACCCAGTGTCAGTGCGCCAAAGCTCAAATTAGCTAAAATAATGTGCATTGCCAGCCATCCGTGCACCGCACTCCAGCTCTCCAGGCCATGATCCGCAGCCGTCAGCCATACCCGGTTCAGCAGGAACACACTGAAGCCCGCTCCACTGAGCAGCAGGATGGTGAATTCACCTCCGCGCGTGTACGCCACCGCAAGCGAAGTCAGCACGATACTGAATGAGAACCAGAACAGGAAATCATAAGGGGTGAATATAGGCAGTCCTCCCTCCTGGGAGAACCGGATCGCAAGCCCGGCAGACTGCAACAGTCCCACAACGACAAGAAGCCCCGTGCCTAGCCGCTTCCCGCCCGGATTACGCCGAAGGCAATCCGAGAAAATAAACAGCAGGCTCAGGGCATATAGCAGCAGAGCGGTATCATATATTCCGTTCAGCAGTTGCATGTTCTTCACCCGCCCAGCAGGCCTGCCGGAGCAAACACCGTCTTAGGCACGTTGAAGTCGATGCTTGAAGAACGTTCATTGTCAGTCCGCTCAACCGGTGCAGGGCTGCCGCCGTCCGGATCGGTTCCCAACTGCTCCTGAAGTGCAAAGATTTGCGTGAAATAATCAAGTGCCTCACTCCCCTGCTTGCCGCCGGACAGTTCCTTAATCACATTGATCGGATCATGCATCATCTGGTTCACAATACTTTTCGTCAGGCGGCGGATCACCTTGCGCTGGTGCTCGTCCAGCTCGGGCAGCTTGTTGAACAGACTATCCATAGTTTCTTCATAAATTCCGTTCGATTTGTCCTGAAGCGCACGGATGACCGGTCTGACGCCAAGCGTCTTCAGCCATACCTGGAATTCCTCCATCTCTTCTGCGATCATGACCTCGATCTTGGCCGCTTCACTGCGGCGCATCTCCAGATTGCTCTCGACGATGCCTTCCAGATCATCAATGTCATACAGGAACACATCCGGCACACTTGCCGCCGCCGGATCAATATCACGCGGAACGGCAATATCAATCATGAACAGCGGCCGCGAAGGACGGCGCTTCATACCGGCAGCCACCTGATCCGCTGTCAGTACAAAACCGTCAGCGCCAGTAGAGCTGATGACAATATCCACTTCATCGAGATGCTTCAAAGCCTCATCAATCGTGCTCGGCTTGCCCGAGAACTTCTCAGCCAGCTCTATCGCCCGCGACAACGTGCGGTTGGCAACAATAACCTCTGCCGCACCACTGCTGTACAGATGCTTCACCGTAAGCTCGCTCATTTTGCCGGCGCCGAGAATCAGCACTCTTTTGCCGGTGAACATGCCGAAAATCCGCTTGCCCAGCTCCACAGCCGCATAGCTGACCGAAACCGCGCTTTCGCCGATCGAAGTTTCACTATGCGCACGTTTGCCAAGCGTCACAGCCTGCTTGAACAGCTGGTTGAACCATGTGCCGGTCACGCCTTCTGCTTGGGCAGTCAAAAAAGAATTGCGCACCTGTCCCAGAATCTGCGTCTCACCAATCACCATGGAATCCAAACCGCAGGTCACACGGAACAAATGGGCAATTGCCTGTTCATCTTCATATATATACATATGCTGTGCAAATTGTTCACTCTTTACATTGAACCACTGCTCCATAAAGCTGCGGATGAAGTATCCGCACATATGAAGGCGGTCCACGACCACATAAATTTCCGTCCGGTTACAGGTGGCGACAACAACCCCCTCCAGAACGCTCTTGGTCTGCATCAGTTCATGGAGCGCCGCAGGCAGATCCTTCTCCGCAAAAGCGAACTGCTCTCTCACCTCTACGGGAGCCGTACGGTAATTTAGGCCAACGACGACAATATGCATCGCTTGTTCACCATCCTAGTCTCTAATCAGTGGTGTAGGCACTATCACTGTTTATCCATATTTAAAGGTATGTCATTCACAATATCCGAAATCGCTGTGTTAAGTATATCACAAGGAAATAGTGCTTTTTACAAAACCTTTGAACTATTTATGACATCCAGATAATAATTATTATAAATAAAAACCTGCAGAAGTGCTATCGTTTATGATGGGTTTTTTTCAGAATAATTATAACGTTTTTTTATAGCAAAAAGGAGCAGCGCTTTACCTGCTCCTTTAACAACAATCTTTGAGGTATTCCATATTCCGCATCAGACTTGCGGAATAACTGTGACAGCTTCTCCGCCGCGAACCAGAGTACCTATTCTTAATGTCTCGTGCATCTTAGGTCCACTCCATTAATGATTATAGTCAGCTCTTCACCCTAATAATCTTTGATCATCCTGCAAGAGCCGCGTTTGAGCAATACCGCATCGTAGACAATATGCTGGTTGTTTGACTGTCCCGAAATGAGGTCAAAGAGGACGCCCACGCTCGATAATGCCATTTCCGTACCCGGTTGGCTGATTGTATCCAGAGAGGGATGATAATATTCGGCCATCTCAATACCATCAAAGCCAAGGATCGAGATGTCTCCCGGAATAGACAATCCAGCGGTAAGCACAGCTTTGGCTGCACCAATCGCAATGGTATCGGAGGCTGCAAAAATAGCCGTAACTCCCTTATTCTTGTTGAACAGTCTTCGCGCGGCATTAAATCCGGAGCTGGGACTGTATTCACAATCCTCGACCAATTGGGCATCGTAGGGCAGATTATGCTCTTCCAGTGCTTTTTTGTAGCCCAAGTGCCGGCGGTTGCCTGTGGTTTCATCCAATAAAGGGGACTTAGCCAGAAACCCGATATTCGTATGCCCGAGTGAGATTAAATAATTGGTCGCCTTATAGGCTTCCTTCAATTCATCGATGATCACACTGGAAAAGATGGTTGGGTCCACCTTCTGGGTTGAGGTAATCGTCGTCAGCACAAAAGGAATCGTCAGCTGTTTGAACTTTTCTTCGGAATGATTATACGTTCCGCCCATAAAGATAATCCCGCAGAGATTCTTTTCCTTCACCAGTTGGATGGCCGCTTTGATTTCATCCGTCCCATCCTCCACCTGCTGAATGAGAAACGGGTAACCCCGCAAATTAACCTGCCGTTCGATTTCTTTGATCATATTGGAAAAGAAAGGATTGGTAATCCCCTTGACCATAAGTGCGATGTTCTTGGATTCCGTGGTTTTCAAATTCCGCGCGTTGGAATTGGGAACATAATTATATTCCCTGACCACACTTAGAACCTTCTCTCTTGTCGCCTTGCTCACCAGCCCTTTGTTGTTGATTACCCGCGAGACTGTTGAGATACCGACACCGGAAATCCGCGCGATATCCTTGATATTTACGTCCACTGTACTCCCCCATCTATGGGTAAAGGAGCTATAAGTAATTATAGCTCCCTTACGCCTTATAGCATTCCTTTAGTTGACAGGAACAAATTCTGCCAATTGTTTCTGTACTTCGGCAATGACCTTGTCAATTCCTGCTTTTTTCAACTGTTCGCGGTATTCTGCAACTGCCTTTTTAGGCTCCTGGCTAGTTTTGCCAAGCATCAGCTGGACACCGAGCTGTGAATTCACGTTGGAGATTGAAGCGATTTCTGTAGTCACATTCGATGGATCAAAGCTGAATCCGTTGTACGGATCATCGATCGCCACTTTATCCCATTCAGCGAACAAGGAGTTGCGGATAGGGTTTTCGGTATCACTCGGAACAACGAACTTGTCATTTCTGAGTGACCAGGCTGAGAAGCCGCCGGCATCCGTTTTTTCATTGTAGCCTGGAGGGAATTTCTTGATGCCGTCTTCAATGACATATTGCTTGCCTTCAATCCCGTATTGAATAAGGTTGTAATAGCTTTCATCGGTCATAAACTTCTCAATCACCATCAGTGCACGTTCCGGATTGGCCGAATTTGTGCTGATTACGGTCGAGTTGTCCACGCCCATCTTACGTTTGATTTTCTTGTTGGCTTCAGCGAAAGTGAAGAAGTAAGGATCTGATTCAGGTTGTGCCTTGATATCCGCTCCATACTGGCCGATCCAGTCTTGGGCATGAGTCAAATAACCTGCAGAGTTTCCCGCTCTAAAGTTCTCTTTCCCGCCCATGGTTGCGGACAGCACATCTTTACCCCAATACCCTTTATCCGCCCATTCACGCATTTTCACAGCCCAGTCTTCAAATTCCTGGGTGTAGGCCGGATGGAAGACGGTTTTGAAGTCCTCCGGACTCTTGGTCACCAGATTCAGTTCATTTAGAGAAATACCAGGGGCGTTAAGCCACATATCCGTGGTATCGACCAGCATTCTGAACATATTCTGCGCATCTTCAGCCTTGCCGTTGATCGGCGTGAAGGATTCGTTAGCAACAACATTATCCATATACTTCACCATATCATCTATTGAGCTGATTTTTTCCATTCCGTATTTATTCAGCAGATCAGAGCGATAAGCAAAACCGGTAGGTGTGTATTCACTGTAAAGACTCGGAACTCCATAAATTTTGCCTTTGTACTTCGTGTTCTCCCAGACAGTTGCAGGAATTTCCGCCTTCAGCTTAGGAGCAACCTTGTCCAGCATCTCCGTGATGTCCACGAGTGCGCCTTCACTGGCTAATGTAAAATAGGAAACTGGTGCTCCGGGAGAGGCGTGGGACATATCAAAATTTTCACCGGAAGCAAATAATAACGGGTACTTGGTAGCCGTATCCGGCCAGTCAATATACTTCACTTCAATGCTTGCATTCAGATCTGCCTTGAGCTTCTTGTTGATCTCGCCAAGGATCGCCTTGTTGTTAACCCCTTCACTGCCCCACAGGTAGTACGTCAGCTTGGCTTCCTTGGAAGTGTCCACTCCACCCGTATTTGCAGTAGTTTCCGACTTTCCGGAATCCGTTGGAGAAGCGCTTGACTCATTGTTGTTGTTCTTGGACGTACAGGCTGTCAATACCCCGGCAAGCATGAGGACTGCCATTAAAGAAGACGCGATTTTTTTACCTTTCATCAGGTAAGCCTCCCTTTTCTTGTCTGTTTATAAATCCTTCATTTATAATAAACGCCTCTCTTAAGAGAACACGTCCATTAACCCTTTACTGCCCCGACGGTAAGCCCTGTTACAAAATAACGCTGCACAAACGGGTAGAGGAGAATAATTGGCCCTGTGGCCAGAACAGCTGTAGCCATCTTGATAGATTGCGTCGGAAGATCGGCTGAATTAATCACTGCCCCCGAGTTGATCATAGTCCCAAGGTTGGTCTGATTAACCATTCGCTGCAAAAAGTATTGCAACGGATATTTAGTTGGGCTATCCATATACAACATTCCGTTGTACCACTCATTCCAAAAGCCCAGCGCCGAGAACAGTCCAATGGTGGCCAAGGATGGAACCGCCAAGGGAATAAAAATCCGCCAGTAGATACGGAAATCGCCGGCACCGTCAATGGTAGCGGATTCATATAAGGAATCCGGAATCGCCTTCATGAAATTGCGCATCAGGAAGATCGACCAGGCGCCGACCACAGCCGGCAGGATCATGGCGAACAAGTTATCCTTCATATGAAGATGCTTGACCATCAGGATATACGTTGGAATCAAGCCGCCGCTGAAGAGCGTCGTAAAGTAAATCAGGAAGGAGAAGAAATTGCGGTACTTGAAATCCTTGCGGTTGAGCACAAAGCCGGCCATCGACATCATAAACAGTCCCAGCACCGTACCCACTACAGTGATAAAAATAGTTACCTGATAAGCATTGATGAGATTTGTAGAGTTGTTAAGCAGCAACTCATAAGACTTGAAGGAAAATTCTTTGGGCAGCAGCTTGTAGCCTTCGCGGACAATTTCCTGCTCGTTCATAAATGAGGAAGTGATCATCAGCGCAAAAGGAAATAAACAAATCAGCGCAAAGATTGTGATGCACAAATAGCTGATGGCTTTAATGAAGATACTGCCGACATCTTGTTTGACTGCTTTCTTTTCCATTATCATCACCCCTGTTTCTTTCTGAATCTTAGAATAATGCGCTGTCAGGCTCGACCTTGCGCACAATAAAGTTCACCACAAGCACCAGAATCAGCCCGAACAAGGATTGGTAGAAGCCAACAGCGGCTCCCATGGAGAAGTTGAATTGCCCCACCAATGAGCGGAAGACATAAGTATCAATGATATCTGTCTGCGGATACAGCACGGAATTCGTCCCGATCAGATTATAGAATAGGTCAAAGGAGCCTTTGAGAATCCCGCCCATTCCGAACAGCAGAAGCAGAATAAAGGTTGGCTTCAGAATCGGCAAGGTCATGTAGCGGATCCGTTGCCAGGTAGTAGCGCCGTCCATATAAGCAGCTTCATACAAATCATGGTTGATCCCTGTTATGGCTGCCAGATAGATAATCATGCCGTATCCGGTACTGGCCCAGATTTTGAAGGCGACAATAATGTATTTCCAAATGCCTGCATCGGAGTAGAACTCGTGGCGGTCCAGCCCGGCGCCGGCCAACATCGTATTGATAAAACCCGAGTTGAAATTGAATAGGTTGTAAGCAAAAACCCCCACGATAACCATTGAAATAAAGTTCGGGAGGAGAATCACCGACTGGGAGATCTTCTTGAACCATTTGCCCGTTATCTCCGACAGCATAATGGCAAACACAATTTGAATGATATTCCCCAAGACAAGGAAAGCCACATTGTACAGCAGGGTATTTTTGGTGATATTCCAGAGATCACCATTTTGAACCAGGAATTCGAAGTTCTTCAGGCCGATAAAATGGCTTCCGAAGATCCCCTTGTTAAGTTTGTAATCCACAAATGCGACATAAGCTCCGGGCATTACCGCATAGTGGAAGATCAGGAAATACAGAAGCACGGGCAGCAGCATAAGGAAAAGAACTTTGTTCTTCATCAATTCCCGGCCGATATTTCCACCAGTTCGCATAATTCTTGCCAATAGGCCCACCTCCAATTTGAACGATGCATTCACACCAATGGAATAAATTCAGACGCCTCTCAATCACGATAAAAGGGTTGCTGAAAGGTATAGAAACGTTTCCATCATTTTTTTGAAACTCCCCTTGCGAAGAGCATACTCTTAAAATGTATGCGCTGTCAATTGAATTTTTTTTCGAATTTCAAGTACATTAATTATATATATGGTCCTAAATGTTTCGAAACAATAATTATTTCAAAGATTATTGACTTTTTATACCCGCGAGACTAATATCGAGGTATACCTAACATGGAAACGTTTCTATTATTTTTTTTGGTGAAAATGCATGCCCTTGATGACATTTGATTTGAACTCCCCTATCCGTTCAATTTCATGTCCTATCCATGTAGTGGAAAGCGAGGGTTCTTATGATTTTCAGACCACAATCCAACATGATTACCTTTACACTCGATGAATCCAAGTACACGTTCTTGCCAACAGGCGACATCTTTGAATTCTCCAATGGGCCATTCCTCATCAATCAGTTCCAGGGCAATGCTATGGATGGTTCGGCCAATAATATTTATCTTCGCGTGCATACAGCACAAGGCATTGAAAGCTATCCATTGCTGGGAATCCGCTCCCGATCCAAACTATTTTACAATCACGAAAGACTTATTTACCAAGGCCGGATAGAGGCTATTGATTACCGTGCTACATTCTCTCCTGCCGCTGATGGCATCTGGTTCTGGCATATCCAGCTCTCCGGAAACGGGGAAACGGTTGATGTCATTTATGGACAGGATCTCGGTGTCGCTGAAAAAGGCGGCGTGCTGTCCAATGAGCTGTATATGAGCCAGTACCTGGATCACAGCATTTGGGAGGGGCCTAACGGTTACGCTGTATGCTCGCGCCAAAACCAGCCTCAGGGCACAGCTTTCCCCTATCTGCAGCAAGGTGTGCTTCAGACCAAAGCCGTCGGCTATTCAACGGATGGCACGCAGTTTTTTGGCTTATCTTATAAAGCCCTGGATGTTCCTCAAGTACTGGAAAGCGGCCTTCCGAACCAGAATGTTCAATATGAGCTGGCTTATACCGGTCTGCAAACAGAGCAAATGAAGCTGGCTGGAACCGTTGATTTTGCCTTCTACGGCCTGTTCCGCCAGACTCATCCCGCCGCAGTAACGTCTCTTGAGTTTGGGTCCCGGCTGCAGGAAGCTTATGCCTCCATAGACTGGAACCTGAGCGACGCTGTACAAGAGGGAGAAACGGTCACGCTCAGTGCTGAAATCGGGGGTCCTTATGTCTCTCCGCAGTGGTCACAAGCCGAGATTGATGCCGCGTTCCCTGAGCGGAAGCTCGAGGAATACGAGGATGGTAAACTGTTGTCCTTCTTTACTAATGACCACGTCCATGTCGTGCTGCAGCCCAAGGAACTGCTCGTTGAACGCCCGCACGGACATATCATTACCACCCTGATGGATGACACACAGGTCAACAACAAGCTGATTACGTCCACCAATTACATGTACGGTATTTTCAACGGTCAGACGGTGGCGGGCAATACTTCTTTCCATAAGCTTCTCTCCACGCCGCGCGGCCTGCTCAATATTCTCAAGAACACAGGACAGCGCATTTATATCCGCCAGGACGGCGTCTACCGGATTCTTACGCTGCCGGCCGCTTATGAGATGGGTGTAAATTTTGCCAAATGGCATTACAAGCTGGAGGACGATACGTTAACGATCACCACCTTTGCTGCCGCCAATCAACCGGATATTGTGCTTCAGGTACAATCAAAGCTCGGAAAATCCTACGATTACCTGATTACTAACCAGCTGGTTATGGGCGAGCATGAATTCCAGCATCCGGTGAAAGTCAGCGCTGCAGACGGAATTATCCGTGTTCAACCAGATGAGGACGCTTGGCGGAACCATCCTTATCCCGGCCTGCATTATGACATTCAATTACCTGATACCGCTTTCAATTTCAGTGACGGCCGGATATTCTATGAAGACGGCAAGCCGCGCAACGGTACGCTGCTTACCCTTTCCGTAGAGCAGTCCTCAAGCTTCCAGCTAGTCATGCAAGGAAGGCTGGAGGACAAGGAAAGTTTGCCGCTGGCTCCTTACAGCTTTGAAGATGAAGTAACATTGTACAGAGAATTCTACGAAGCTTTCAGTTCCCGCTTCTGCTTGCAGATCGAGGGTGCCGAACAGGTGCAAATTGATAAATTGAACGAAACCGCATGGTGGTACACGCATAATGCAATGGTCCATTTTATTGTGCCGCACGGACTTGAACAGCCAGGCGGAGCCGCATGGGGCACGCGGGATGTATGTCAGGGGCCGATGGAATATTTCCTGATGACCCAGCATTATGAATTGGCCAGAAATGTTCTTTTGGAGATTTTTGCCCACCAGCTGTGGGAGAGCCGGGAGTGGCCGCAATGGTTTATGTTCGACCAGCACCCTGTCCAATCCCCTGAATGGCATGGCGATGTCGTGCTTTGGCCGCTTAAATGCATTGCCGACTATGTAATGGCTACCGGGGACAGCTCTATTTTCCAAGAAGAGGTAGTCTATCACTATCTGGCAGATGCCCTGCCTACCCGGGAGTTGGAATCCGTGCTGGAGCATGTCAAGGCAGCTGTGGACACAATCTGCAGGCGTTTCCTGCCTGGAACAGCCCTCATCTCCTATGCCGGCGGTGACTGGGATGATACCCTGCAGCCTGCCGATGAAGCGCTGAAGACCAAGCTGGTCAGCGCCTGGACCGTCGCCTTGGCATTCCAGGTCATCCGGAATCTGTCGCAGGTCACGGCATTCGACCCTGAGTTCTCAAAGTCGCTTGCTGAAATGGCAGAACGGATGAAGGTCTCTTTCCAGACGTTGCTCATTAAAGATGAGGTTATTGCCGGCTTCGCTTACTTCAAAGACGCCGAAACCATCGAATACATGCTGCATCCGCTGGACCAAAATACCGGAATACAGTATCGCCTGCTGCCGATGACACGCAGCATCATTGCTGAACTGGTGGACCCTGCACAAGCGGATATGAATCTGCGCCTGATTGATGAGCATCTCAAATGTCCGGATGGCGTACGCCTGATGGACCGCCCTGCCCGCTATGAAGGCGGCGTAAGCACCATTTTCCGGCGTGCCGAGCAGGCCGCCAATGTCGGCCGTGAAATCAGCCTGCAATACGTGCATGCCCATATTCGTTATCTTGAGGCGGCCGCTAAACTCGGAGATGCCGAGCGTGCCTGGGAAGGGCTGTTCCAAATCAATCCGATCAATATCCGCGAGAGCGTGCCCAATGCGAAAATCCGCCAGAGCAACATGTATTTCAGCAGCTCGGACGGAGATTTCCCGGACCGCTACAGCTATCACAAGAATTTCGATCAGCTGCGCACCGGCAGCGTCCAAGTGAAAGGCGGCTGGCGGCTATATTCCAGCGGACCCGGCATTTACCTGAATCAGCTCATCTCGGGCATTCTGGGAATCCGCTTCACGGCAGACAGCCTGATTATTGACCCGGTTCTTCCGGCCAGCCTGGACGGTCTGCGCTTCACTTATCAATGTTTCGGCCGCACCTTACAATTTGTTTATCATATCGGATCGGGTTCCACCCGCACACCGGAACTGCGTTCGGAGGGCAATGCCGTTGCCGGCCAAATCCTGTCCAATCCGTATCGCCCGGGTGCGTTAAGCATTCCTGCAAGCACTGTGCTTGCGCTGCCTGACGAAGCACTGCATATCTATTTATCCCAATAACTTTCAATGCGCTCGATGAAGAAGGAGTCTGCCATGACTAAACCGTTTATCCAAGAGCTTGTGAATGAAATGACACTGGACGAAAAACTGGCCCAATTAACCCAACTTGGCCCTTACTATTGGGGCCTGGACGATACCGTTGATTTGACGGGTCCGTTCAAGGAGCTCAAAATTAAGCCACATGCCATTGAGAATATCGGAAGCGTTCTGAACGGCGTTGGAGCCCGGAATGCCATCGAAATGCAGACCCGCCATATGCAAAAAAGCCGCCAGAAGATTCCGCTGCTCTTTATGGCGGATGTCATCCACGGCTACCGGACCATTCTGCCCATTCCTCTGGCGCTGGGCTGCAGCTTCGATCTGGAAGCCTGTGAACGCTTTGCCGAGCTCGCTGCCAAAGAAAGCGCAGCTGCCGGGATTCATGTCACTTTCTCGCCGATGACCGATCTCGTCCGCGATCCGCGCTGGGGCCGTGTCATGGAAACATCCGGCGAGGACCCTTATCTGAATGCCCGCGTCACCGAAAGTATGGTGCGCGGCTATCAGGGCAAAGACCTGAAGGAAAAAGGACGCATAGCCGCCTGTGTCAAGCATTTCGCTGGCTATGGTGCGCCTGAAGGCGGCCGGGAATACAATACGGTCGATATGTCCTCCGGTGTATTGCGTGAATTCTATCTGCCTGCCTACAAGGCCGCGGTCGATGCCGGTGTAGCTATGGTAATGGCCGCATTCAATACGGTAGACCGTATTCCGGCAACCGGAAATGAACAGCTTCTGCGCGGGATTCTGCGGGAAGAATGGGGATTCAATGGTGTTACCATCGCTGACTTCAATTCCGTCAATGAGCTGATCCCCCACGGGGCTGCAGTGGATGGCCGCGAAGCCGCAGAGAAAAGTCTGGCTGCCGGTCTTGATATTGAGATGATGTCCACCCACTATCTCCATCATGCCGCAGACCTGATTGAACAAGGCCGGCTTGATGTCGCTTTGATCGACGAAGCGGTTATCCGGGTACTGGAGCTTAAGGACGCACTGGGCTTGTTTGAAAATCCGTTTAAGGATGCGGATCCGCAAGTGGATGAGGCAGCCGAACCTAATGCGGAGCATCTGCAGACCGCACGCGAGCTTGGCGCAAGCTCGGTCGTGCTGCTGAAAAATGACAATGAAGCTTTGCCGCTCAAGCGGGGGATGAAAATCGGGCTTGCCGGTCCTTTCGCCACTTCCATACATGTGCTGGGCGGCTGGGCCGGAACGGAAAAGGATCCGGCGGTCTCGCTCTACACAGGACTTTCCCGGAAAACCTCAGCCGGGGATATCCTTACGGCAATGACCGGCGAGCTGGGGAGTATGCTGGAGGGTGTATTTGATGTAGAGGACGGGATAGAAGAAGCGTTTCACCGCTTGAAGGATTGCGATGTGATCCTTGCTGCAGTGGGCGAAAACCAGCAGGATACCGGAGAAGGCGGCAGCAAAACCAACCTGCGCCTGTCTCCTAATCAGGAGAAGCTGATCTGGCGCCTGAAGGACACCGGCAAAAAGATAGTGACCATTGTATTCAGCGGCCGGCCGCTGGAGCTGAAGCCTGTGCTGGATGCCAGCGACGCTTTGCTCCAAGCCTGGTTCCTCGGCTCGGAGTCAGGGAACTCACTGGCAGATGTACTGTTCGGGGACTACAATCCATCCGGGCGTTTATCCATGAGCTTCCCCTACACAGTGGGCCAGATTCCCGTTTATTACAATGCCTATTCAACGGGGCGTCCCTATGATCCCATGTATCCGCAAGTACGTTATGTAACCCGGTATTTAGACTGCCCCAATGACCCGCTCTTCTGCTTCGGCTATGGCCTTAGCTATTCTAATTTTGCTTACAGCAGCTTCAAGGTTGAAGCCGCTGACAAGCTTGTAGCCTCTATTGAGGTAGAGAATACCTCGGACATCGACGGCAAAGAAACCGTTCAGCTCTATATTCACGATGTCAGCGCAAGCGTTGTGCGTCCGGTCAAAGAGCTTAAGGGTTTCCGGCAGCTTTCATTGGCAGCGCATGAGAAGCAGGTGGTTTCCTTCGAAATCACCAGAGACATGTTAATGTTCTATGGCAAGGACGATCAGCTTGTCTTCGAGCCTGGTGAATTTGATATTATGATCGGCCGTAACTCAGGAGATCATTTCACCCGGCGAATCCAGATCGACTGACTTTGGTCAGAGAGGGGAATTTTCAAATGAAACGCCATTTATCATTCCAGAACGACGGAACCTTTAAAATTGTGCAATTTACCGATCTACATTGGATGGATGGAAGAGCCGAGGATCAGCGTACCCGTAAACTCATGGAGCGAATTATAGAAGCGGAGCAGCCTGATCTTATCGTTTTTACGGGGGATTTAATTTACACGGGTCCCGTTCCAGCGGAAGAAAAGGAATGTGAGAACCCTCAGGAAGCTTTCCGGGAGGCTGTCGCTGCTGTTGAACAAACCGGCATTCCCTGGGCCTTTGTATTTGGCAACCATGATACAGAAACCCGCATTTCCCGTGATGAACTGATGCAGGTAGCCTTCGAGCATCCTCACACGCTGGCTGAGGCCGGACCTGCGGAGCTTGCCGGTACAGGCAATTATACACTTGAAATTGAGGGGCCTAATGGCAGCTCCGCTGCAGTTCTTTATTTTCTGGACTCCGGCAGTTATTCCGATCTTGAGCAGGTACCAGGCTACAATTGGATCCAGCGGAATCAGCTTAACTGGCTGACAGCTGAATCGGCACGGCTGAATCCGCAAGCACATGAGGATAAGCTGCCTGCACTTGCATTCTTTCATATCCCGATTCCCGAGTACCAGGAGGTATGGTCTACCCGGATCTGCCATGGACACCGATTCGAGCGCGTCTGTTCTGCTCCTGTTAATTCCGGATTATTTGCGACTTTGCTGGAAATGGGCGATGTGCTGGGCACCTTTTGCGGACATGACCATATCAACGACTTTGTTGGCAGCCTGCATGGCATACGCCTCTGTTACGGGCGGGCCTCAGGCTACAATACTTATGGAAAAGAAGGCTTTATGCGGGGTGCCCGCGTGATAAAACTAACCCTGGGCGAAAAGAATTTTGATACTTGGCTCCGTCTTGAAGACGGCTCCACCGTACTGGAACAGCCCGTTCATGAGCCAGATAACGTAACCGTACACTAATCTTCCAACCTGGAATTGTTCGGCACTAATAATCAGCCCACCCGCTCTTGGAACGAGACTTCCCCGCATGATTGGCGGCGGTCTCGTTCTTTTTTCATTTACATAACACCAAATCAATGATTGACACACCATAACGGCAATGATAGCATATAACAAAATAATTCAAGTTATAATTCCTCACACGATGTTAACATTACATCTCTCTTGTATAAGCTCGATAATTTGGATTGAGCGTATCTACAGGCAACCGTAAATTGCCCCAGGCTACAAGAGGCAACGCAAGACCGAAGGGAACCAAGGCTGAGAACCGCATAATAATTATGCACTCTCCTATGGTGACGTTTGTCTTGCATGTGCCTCTTGTCATCCGGGGTTTTTTGATATTCATGTTAAGGACTTATTCAGATTAAAGGGAGTGAAGGGCGATGAGCGCATCCTATGCACGGTTAAGCGAGTCCATCAGCAAGGCCAAAAACGTGAGGATTTATAAAAACAAGGATACCGCCTATGATTTCAAGCTGTACCCTTTCGGAGAACGGGGCACCTATATGGATCCCGAGCTGATTAGTGAAATCACTGATAATCTGGCAGACAGTGTTACGCAGCAATTCCCTGCATTTGATTATATCGTATCGCCTGAACCCGGCGGACACACTTGGGGGATGCTGGCCGCCTATAAGCTGATGAAACCGATGAACATCCTGCGGCTCAGCACCGAGCTGTACGACAATTATGAGGTATGCATCAAGCGGGAGACCGCTTATAACGAGAACTATATTTATTTTGAAGGTTTCAAGGCTGGGGATCGGGTACTTATACTTGATGATGTCATCAGCTCAGGGGCGACTATATGCTCCATCGCCGACCAAATGGCTGATATGGGCGTGCATTTAGTCGGGGTACAGGCGATTCTGGCCAAAGGCGAGCACTACAAGGCGCTGGAAGCAGACTATGGCATACCGGTACGGGTGCTGTCCAAGGTATAAGGTGCTATAGAAGCTGATTTCAACTTATATAAATAACTTATTTAAGGGAGTGAAGATCGTATGGCTTTTTATTATGAACAGCCTTCAAGAACGTTCAGCGAGTTTCTGCTTGTTCCGAACCTGACCACCAAGGAGTGTATCCCGGGCAATGTCGATCTTAGAACCCCTGTAACGAAATTTCGCAAGGGTGAAGCGCCAGCGCTTACGATGAACCTTCCGGTAACCTCCGCCGTGATGCAGGCCGTTTCCGACCACAACATGGCTATCGCTCTGGCCAAAAGCGGAGGAATCTCCTTCATCTATGGCTCCCAGTCTGTGGAACAGCAGGTTGATATGGTGCGCAGAGTCAAGAAATTCAAGGCCGGTTTTGTCCTCAGCGACTCCAATCTGCGCCCGGAGGATACCCTGCAGGATGTACTGGCCCTAAAAGCGCGCAGTGGCCACTCCACTATCGCCATCACGGACAATGGTGAGCCAACCGGCAAGCTGATGGGCATTGTCACCAGCCGCGATTACCGCGAGAACCGTCTGCCGCCGGAATGCCCGATTACGGAATTCATGACTCCTCTCTCCGCTTTAATCTACGCCGCAGAAGGCATCACTTTAACCGAAGCCAATGATATGATCTGGGACCATAAGCTAAACTGTCTTCCGATCGTGAACAGCAGCGGCCATCTCGTCTACCTGGTCTTCCGCAAGGACTACGACAGCCATCAGGAATATCCGCTGGAGCTGCATGACAGCAATAAACAGCTCATCGTCGGTGCCGGCATTAACTCCCGGGATTACAAGGAGCGGGTTCCGGCGCTGGTCGAAGCGGGAGCGGATGTGCTCTGCATCGATTCCTCCGACGGTTATTCGGAATGGCAGGCGGAGACCATCCATTATATTAAGGATACTTTTGGGGAATCGGTAAAGGTAGGTGCCGGGAATGTCGTGGATAAAGAGGGATTCCTCTACCTCGTTGAAGCAGGGGCGGACTTCGTCAAAGTCGGCATCGGCGGCGGCTCCATCTGCATCACCAGGGAACAAAAAGGCATCGGCAGAGGGCAAGCCTCCTCCGTCATTGAAGTGGCCGCGGCCCGCCAGGAATACTACGAACAGACCGGAATTTATGTCCCGATCTGCTCCGACGGCGGCATCGTCCACGATTACCATATCGTCCTTGCCTTAGCCATGGGTGCAGACTTCGTGATGCTGGGCCGCTATTTCGCCAGATTCGATGAAAGCCCGGGCCGCAAGCTGCTGGTCGGCGGGAACTTTGTCAAAGAATATTGGGGTGAAGGCTCCAGCCGGGCCCGCAACTGGCAAAGATACGACTTCGGCAACGCCGATAAAGAAAGCAAACTTGAATTCGAGGAAGGCGTCGATTCCTTCATCCCTTATGCCGGCAGACTCAAAGACAACCTGGATCTCAGCATCAGCAAAATCAAATCGACCATGTGCAACTGCGGCGCTTTAACCATTCCCGGGCTGCAGCAGCATGCCAAAATCACCCTCGTCTCCTCCACAACTATTTACGAAGGGGGGGCACATGATGTTATGCTAAAGGAAAAAGACAGAACATCCTGATCATTAGCAGCCTGTGAACACAGAAGGGTTGCTACGGCGGGATCATTCTGATTCATAAGGAGCCCACACAATGACGTCATTACAAAAGGTTCTGGTAACCAAAACAGAGCTGCAGCAAAGAGTTCAGGAGCTTGGAGCAGACATATCACGGGATTACGAAGGCAAGGAGCTGGTGCTCATCGGCATCCTCAAGGGAGCAGCCGTATTTATGGCTGACCTGATGCGCGAGATCACCCTCCCCATCGGCATGGATTACATGTCCGTATCCAGCTATGGCGCCAGCTCCACCTCAAGCGGCGTCATCACCGTCAAAAAAGACATCGACACCGACATCCGCGGCAAACATGTCCTCCTCGTCGAGGACATGATCGACACCGGCCTGACCCTGCAGCATCTCAAGCAGCTCTTTGCTCTCCGTGAGGCCGCTAGTGTCCGCATCTGCACCATCCTCAGCAAGCCCTCCCGCCGCCTTGCCGACATCCCCATCGACTACTGCGGCATCGAAATCCCCGACGAATTCGTCGTCGGTTACGGATTGGACTATGCTGAACAATTCCGGAACCTGCCGGAGGTTTGGATTGTGCAGACGGGCGAATAGGGGCAGCAAAAAGAGCCGGAACTTGTTAAGTGCCGGCTCTTTTGCTGTAATGAATTCATAAGGCTTTATTGGACATGGTGACGCTTAAATGCACGTCCGACAAAGGGGATGCATACTGCGCTTATAACAACATAAACAACAATCCTCATAGTGATAATATCTACGGTCAAGCCCCGTTCGCTCCCAGCAGGCCATACACTCCTGGTTTCATCTTAATCGTCATTTGATCGACCGCTGTTTTGCATCCATATTGTTTGGATTGAGTTTTTCTTTTGTCTGTTATTTTCACTGCCTAACAACTTCTCCCACCCGCTTGTACGTTGAAAACAGAGGGATAAAAAAGCAAATACGGCATAGCCGAGTATACCTCCCAAGAGGTTCAGGATTATATCATCAATGTCTGCGGAGGCTCCGATAAAATATTGCGAAAATTCGATAAAAAAGCTCCAGCAAAAAATCACCAACGCAGTTCTCCCAAAGGCTCGCGCCCATGAAAATACACTTGGCACAAAAAATCCACAGGGGATAAACATGATGATATTAGCATAGACCTGCACAATCGCTTTATCCGGCGACATTCCCCCTGACTCATTTAACCAGCGTAAAGGGATCAGATTCAAGTGATGTTGCGCCGGATGAAATGCTTCTTCTCCCCATGCAGAAATTATGGTGGCGTACAACACTATAAAACCACACGCAGCAAATAACAAAAAGCACAACTGCCGGATTACATTTACCCGTCTCCTCAACAAAAAGAATACCGGCAAATATAAGATGGCGAGAGCCCCAATAATAATGCCCCCTATTATAAAGTAACCCAGTAAATCATTCATAGTGACCTCCATGTGAAGTTAGCGGTATCTTTACACTAAATACGGTTTTCCCATTTTCACTCTGCATCCCGATCTGCCCTTCATGCCGCATTATTATTTCTTTGGCAATGGCCAGACCCAAGCCTGCACCTCCCGTATTCGTTGAACGGGCATCATCCAATCGGTAGAACTTATCAAAGATACTGTTTTGCTTATCAGGCGGTATGGTTTGCCCGGTGTTCGTAAAGGTAATGTTGGCCATACCCTCATGGGCTTTTGCCGCCACCTCAATCGTGCTGTTATCGTCACTGTATGCAACGGCATTTTTCAAAATGTTATTAAAAACCCGCGCCAGCTTATCTGCATCACCATAAACGGTTATCGTATCTTCGGCGTCAATAACCATCTTTTTTCCGGCAGTCGTGAGCGAGGGATAAAATTCATCCGGCATTTGTATCAGCATATAAGAGATGTCAACATTCTGTTTGTTGAGCTGGAGCGTTTGCTGGTTATACCTTTCGACTTCAAAAAAATCATGGATTAGGCGCTCCAAATGATACGCCTTATCCAAAGTGATTTTCATATATTTCTCTTGTTGCTCCTTCGGCATATCGGAAGCTTCGTTAAGTAAACTCAAATATCCAATGACGGAAGTAAGCGGCGTTTTTATATCATGAGCCAGATACATGACCAAATCTCTTTTGTTCTGTTCTGCCACCTGTACTTCCAGTTCACGTTTTTTGAGGGTTTGCTTCACAAAAATCAGTTTCTGCTCCATTGAGGACATCTCCGGTGATAGCGTAATATCTGCTTCATCCTTAATTAGGGCATCCATTCCTGCATTGACTTCATTAAAATATTTTGTAAACCAGGATAAAGAAAAATAGAAAAAAATAAGAAAAAAGGCCGATATCGCTATCAGCATTATGATTTCCCAATGATCACGGAAAGTACTTTCGTAAATCGAAAGGGCATCGCTATATTCGTAACCAAAAACATGTTGTAATAACAGAACGCCTCCCTCACCCAGTCGTCCTCGAACCAGTAAATATAGAATTTCCACTGCGATGATAGCCAGAATTATCAAAATCAGCATTCGAATAAATACTTTCATCCTTAACTTTGCATAGCTCATCTGAATATGGGGTTTACTTTTCAATTTTATACCCCACCCCCCATATCGTTCGGATCCATTTCGGATTATCCACCGAATCATTCATTTTCTCGCGCAAATGCCTGATATGAACAGTGATGGTATTATTATTCTTATTGTAATATTCATCGCCCCAAATCACGCGAAATAGTTGTTCCGAGCTGATGACTTTGCCTTTATTCTCACAAAGGACCCGTAAGATTGAAAATTCTGTAGGTGTAAGAGATAACTGTTTTTCGTTCAGCCAGCACTCATGGGTGTTCACATCCAGAACCAGACCCGAATAGGCTATGACCGTTTCATCAGGCACTGGCATGGACTTGTATTTCTTATATCTGCGCAATTGCGCCTTTACCCGCGCGACCATCTCTAGCGGACGAAACGGTTTGGTAATATAATCGTCTGCCCCCATCGTAAGGCCAGTAATCTGGTCTGTTTCTTCATCCTTAGCCGTAAGCATTATAATAGGAAAATTATGATTTTCCCGAATGCGCTGGCAGATGGTAAAACCGTTAATATCCGGAAGCATAACATCCAGAATTGCTAAATCCACATGTTCATTCTCAATATACTTGAGGGCATCCTGCCCATTATAAAACTTATGAACATTGAAATTTTCATTTCTTAAGTAGATTTCGATCAGATCGGTGATGGCTTGCTCATCATCCACCACCAGAATATTTTCAGCCACTATGTGATCCCTTCCTTCACTGCATGAAATATACTTATTGTACCAGAAAACGGAAAGGGCTTATGTTGTTTTTTTCTTGTTTAATTCTTAAGATAATCCTAAGGTTAGCTGAATTCCCCACATAAAGAAGGCTGTCGAAACTTTCTCGACAGCCTTACATTTTGAATGCAATCACGAAGTAGTTACTGGTATTGTACCGGACTTCACTCTGGCGCTGAACCCGGCAACTGCTTTTTTCAATAGTAAGGCCAGTCCCAACGTAATGAGAATACAAATCGCATTTAGAACAAGGTCGTTCACCTGCAGGTTCAGGCTTCTCCGGAGATCTGTCAACATCTTGAGCATTCTTTCATGAAGCAGATAAATCTCCAGACTATGCGTGCCGCAGAATGAGAGGAAGGGACGTACCTATCAAACCGACTGTCCAGCCCGAGCCAAAAGCTAAGCGTCGTCAGATTCAGAAGGACCTCTGTAAAGGACATCTCACCGATCCCCCACAATACAGAAGACAAAATAACAGCACCACCGGAAGATACGTTGGCAGAATCCGCTGCAGCCGTCTTTTGTAAAAGGTAGCCGTGCTGACATTGCCGCCATAGGCATAATATAACCCCCAAACCCGAAACCAGCAGGAAGATATCGACTCCACCGTACCCATAGGCTTGCAAGGTGCCGAGAACCGGCACGGAGGATACATTAATCGTCGAATGATACAGCACCACCCACAGAATTGCCAGTCCCATGAGTTGGGTGCGGTACGTGCTGATCAGCTTATAATTAAGCTTTGTCATGTATAACCTCCTGAAGCGCCGGCAGCTGGCGGGAAGAGGGGCTCGCAGGCATTAGACTGGAAAGTTTCTTGTAATTCAGCGAAAAGAGAATGCCAAGCAAAGCTTCCGCAAGAATGATTAAATCCCGATTAGAAATCACCAGCGGAATCGCAACCACACTAATGACGATAAGAACCCAAACCGCCGGATACCCCATATACGGTTCGATGAAGCAGCCCAGCCACAGCAGGGCTCTCATCGCCACATAAGTGCAGACCAAAGCCAGACACCATATCCACACAATATACAGGCGGCCCAGCCCAAGCCGGTCAAAAGCCAAGATCAAGATCAGATGGGTAAATAGAAATAGAAATGAATGCTTACCGAAATAGAGAATCAGATTACTGGGAGCATAGCTTTTTTTCCTTCTGAAGAGATAAAAGACCCCGAACAATACAAACAAAGACAGCAGAAGATAGTTCACAGACATATTGTATTTGATAAAATCCGCTTCATGCACTCCACCGTAGCTGGATATCACGAGCAGTCCCCCGGCTACAAGAGCTCCAATAAGGTTCACCCGGTTGCTGCACCGATAAGCGAAGATCCCGGCCACAAACGCAAACATCCAAGGGAAATAGGTAAACCCAACAGTTTCTGTGAACAGTATGGATTTAAACGGAAAGTGCGGCAATAGACTGCCAATGAAAAAATGCACCAAAAAAACAAGCAACGCCAAAAGGAGATATAAATAGAGTGGAGGTTTCAAATATTTCTCTATGAGGTATACACTCAGCACTCCGAGTGCAATGATCTGGGGAACATCCATTACCGAAAACGCCTGAACCTCCGGTTTCCACATGAGATTATAAGAGAAACCGATGACAGCGAACAACACGTAGAAGCTAAGCAGCGACCTGAAGCTTTTCCTTCGAACCTGCAAGGTGGTCGTCACACCCGAGACAGCAAAGAAAAGTACAGGGGCCAGACCGGCAATAATCTGAAACACCCGCTCATTGCCATTAAAATAAAGCGGAATATGCGCCACAATCATCAAAATACAGCTAATCCCCTTAATAGCATCCAATGAATAGTCATATTCCTTCATTCCCCTCACTCTCCTCCCCCTTTATTTGAATTTCTTGTAGAGTATTTTCTTATAGAGTATAAGACGGAATTCATAACTTTCCATCACTCTAAAGTGTAAGATTGGGTTGGGGGGGGATTTATGAATATCTGCTTAGTAAGAAAATAGAGAATTATATTAACTATTAAATCAGTGCTAGTACTCTTACAATCCCAACGTTACTGCTACAGCTTGCAGATACTCGACTCAAATCCGTTTTTTGTTCTCCAAACAATGGTGGTCTTCTGCCCTAGAAATGAAATTCAATATCGCACTCGTTTCTCCTCTTGTACTCATCGACTCAATTTGACAATAGCAACGATTGCTTAAATTCGTAGAATTTTTAGTCTTTGACAGAAACGAAACTTGCCCCCGACCACGATAATTTCTGTTTCCATATCTGATGATAAGTTTGGTATTAGCGAGAGAGTTACTGGCTTAAACTTGCACCTATAAAACAGGCCAACCAGAAGTATCAGGCTGACCTCAAAATATATGGAATTGATATACGTCATCACATATGTGCGAATCTCAACAAAGACCAGCGTCTTATCAACCCAATACTATATTTATCTGTCACACTCCATACATCAATGGAGTGTTAGCACGGCTTGAAGAAGACTACTAAAATTCAATAACTCAATTCTTAGTATACTTCAAACTGATTTCCAAGTGAGCACGATACTAATAACTGGTTAAAACATTTTATTTCACTGCAAATCTACAATTTTCTTCCACTTCATCCCACGTCACATATATACGAACAATATCTTCTTCAATTAAATTTGAACCTGTCTGTACTTCAATAAATTCTAAATCAGTAATGGCCTTTATAGCATGTTTTGCTTCTACAGGTATAACTATTACATCACCAAATTTGACAAGGTGAATCTTATCATTTAATACATACTCACCCTGACCTTTTATAATTGTCCATACTTCGCTCCGAGAAAAGTGCATTTGATAACTCAGGTTACAGCCAGCTTTAATACAAACTCTTTTTGTCAGAACTTCATTTTCTTCATCAAATTTTGTATGATCTAAAACTTTATACCAACCCCAACGCCGTTCTTCATACATTGGTCGTTGTTGAAATCCATTCAGTAATTCTTTTATTCTAGGACTTGCCTCCTTATCAGTTACTAATATCCCATCTGGACTTGCAGCAACTATTGCATCCTTAATTCCTAACACGGTTACTGAGATGTCTAGTTCATTTACTAAGTGGGTATTAGTAGAATCATCGCTGATAATGCCTTTACCAATTTGATGCGTTCCCATTTCTTCGGTTAAAGTATTCCATGTACCGAGGTCTTTCCAGCTCCCCATATAAGGCAAAGCGATGATTTTTTTTGCCTTCTCAACAACAGCATAGTCAAAGCTAATCTTTTCTAGCTGTTTATACTGAGTTAGCAATTCTTCATATTGTGTAGAAAAGCCCTTAGCTTCTAACAAGTTTGTAATATACTTAAGTTTAAAAGCAAATACACCACAATTCCATAAAGCGTTCTGATCTATAAGGCTCGTTGCTTCAAATTCTGTTGGCTTTTCTTTAAAGTGACTTACCTCTATAAAATTTTTATTATCATTTTGTATTGGTACGATATATCCGTACTTCTCAGAGGGATAAGTAGGCGTTACTCCCATCAAAGCAAGGTCAGCATCAGATAAATTAATTACTGTCTCTAAATCCTTAATACGTTCAAAAAAACTTAAGTCCACAAAGGGATCTACAGGCAAGACTCCTACTACTTCATCTAAACTTGTACCTTTGACAGAGTATAAGTAAGTAACTGCCAGTGCAATAGCAGGAAAAGTATCACGACGTTCAGGTTCAATAATTAACGAAACACCATCTCCTAATTGTCCACGAATCATATCCACTTGTGACTTGCTAGTGGCAATCACCGTTTTACCATCCATTTGTAAACTTTCCAACTGACTCCAAACTCTTTGAACCATTGATTCCAATTTTCCATTGTTGTCTAAAACCTTTAAAAATTGCTTTGATCTGGAATCATTGGATAATGGCCAGAGTCGTTTTCCTGACCCACCAGATAATAAAATTAAATCCATTATCTCTCCCCCAATATCTTTTCAACATTTCACTTTATTATGAACAAATCGATTTAAAGCCAACTTTTTATTAGCTTCTCAAATAAAAAATCAGAATAACATTCACCCTTTACGAGTATTCTATTGGACTATAATCCAAAATTCACAAATAAAAGAAGTACACAGATATATAATACCCCATCTATTCATGTCACTTTCAAATTAAATTCTTAACTTCAAGTTGCTCTCTTCACTTGAACAGCATTAACTATTATCAAATCATGCAGTTTGTTGCATCGATCCCAAGATTAATCAGTTAAAGTAAGGAAAAAGTATAATACAATATCAATCTACAATTCGTTATTAATCTCAAATCTCCAAGAATCACGACACATATCTATAATGTCGTATTTAGGTATCCAACCCAGCTCCTTCTCAGCCTTCGATGTATCAGCGTAACATGTTGCAATATCTCCAGGACGTCTTTCTACGATCTCATATGGAATCTTAACGTTATTCACCTGCTCAAAAGCATTTATCAATTCTAATACACTTGTACCCCTGCCAGTTCCTAAATTGTAGACATGAATCCCCTCTGTTAGATTATTTAGTGCTGCTAAATGTCCCTCTGCTATATCCACTACGTGAATGTAATCTCTTACACCAGTTCCATCTACGGTCGGATAATCATTACCGAATACATATAGCTTCTCCATCTTCCCTTTAGCTACCCTATTAATATAAGGCATTAAATTATTAGGTAATGAGTTCGGTGATTCTCCAATTAAACCACTTTGATGTGCTCCAACTGGATTAAAATAACGAAGAATTGATATGGATAAAGCTGGAACTGCTTTAGAAATATCAGCTAGAATTCGTTCACTCATTGCTTTAGTTTCACCATAAGGATTTGTAGTCGGAAGAAGTCCCATGTTCTCCATAAAGGGTACTTCATTTTCACCATAAACCGTAGCTGATGAACTAAAAACTAAGCGCCTCACATTATACTTTTGACAAGCCTCGGCCAAGTTCAAAGTACTAATAATGTTGTTCCGATAATATTGCATTGGCATTCTCACGGACTCTTCTATTGCCTTAAGGCCGGCAAAATGAATAATTGCGTCTATTTGATGGTTAATAAAGATGCACTCTAATTCACTTTTATTCGAAACGTCTATTTGATAAAAACAAACCTCTTTATTTGTAATTTCCTTAATCTTTTCTACTGTTTCGATTTTACTATTACATAAATTATCTGCTATAACTACTGTATATCCAGCTTCTATTAAAGCTATACAAGTATGAGAGCCTATATAACCGGTTCCGCCTGTAACTAGTATATTCATTAATACATCCTCCCACTATAAATTAATAAATGACTCGTTCTTAGATTTCCAACCATGGACTCGTTGAGAGCTAGCCTTAAGCCTTGCACATCCACGTTTGAATGCTAGACTTGTCTTTTTTCTTTCCCGAACTGTTCTTTTTAAGATTCAGTCCAGCCAGTCGAATAATTCGCTGTCCATCCTTGTAACCGCTTAGATCACCACTTCCGCCAGAAACCCAGCAAACGCACTACAGCCACACCCGGCACGGTGAGCATCCCTGGCACTCCCGGGATTTGCTGGAGTAGACGCTCCACCTCGGCCAGTATTTCTTCGAGCTGTCTGGCAAACAAGTCATACTGCTCCAGGATCGTTTGAATCTCTTTTTTCGCTGCGTATGCCCTTCTGTAAGTCCAATGGAGCTTCTCGCCGTTTTTCGACCAGCAGTTTGGCTCGTTTCGTCCTTACGCTCGTTTCACGTCCGATCTCAACAAGCGTAAGAAACTCCTGCAAAATGATGAGCGAAGCTTGCCTCCCCAGTCTATAAATACTGCGTATATTCCGAAAAAAGCGATCCTGCCAGTTCTGTATCCGTCTCTTTACCTGTCCGTGGTTCCCATGATCTGCTCTCGAAGATTCATGAGAATCTACAGATCTGCGTATATGCTCGTCGGCAGTTTGGGTTTCCTGTACTTCCCGTTTCGCACCAAACTAGCAATAACTTTTGCATTTTTATATTCGTTTTTCGTCGGTGAGTTGTCTTCCAAGTCATACTTTGTACATGATCCGGATTGACAATGACCAGGGGGATGCTTGATGTCCCAAATACTCGGCCAGGGTTAAGCAGTAATTTTCGGTGGTCTCAATGCCGAAGAGGACGTCGCTCTAGGATGCAACCGTTGAAGATCGTTCATCCACTTTAACAGTTTCTCGAGTCCGGTACGGGTACTGGAGAACACACAATCCTTTCCGAGTTCAATCCCCCGAAAGTCGATGGCGTGGGCCACATGGGTTTCTTTGGTGATGTCTGCGCCTACGACAAGGGTCTTGTCGAAAATTCGTGTAATCGTTGATTCTGCTCATTCAATTGCTTATATTTCATAAGAGTGCCTCCAGTGCTGGAATTGTTCTTAGGTCGGAATGTATCCCGTTTACAGTTGGCGCTTTTTTCATTCAAACCTCAAATTAATTCATTACAGGAATGGCTTCATTTTTCATATATATCAAAAACAACTAATTTATGAGTGCTGGACTTCATATTTATCAAGTTAAACTTAATTATTAGTGGTAGCTTTTTTAAAATCTTTTAATAAGATATTGAGCTCTTTTGTCACTACCGTCAGAGCTTCAGCAATTACTTGGTGCATGTCATAGTATTTATAATTAGCTAATCTACCTCCAAATATTACATTACTTTCATTTTCGCTCAATTCCTTGTATTTAGTATATAATTTATTATTTTTCTCATCATTCACCGGGTAATATGGTTCGTTTCCCGCCGTCCATTCAGATGAATATTCTCTAGTTATTACGGTCTTTTCTTGAGTACCAAACTCAAAATGTTTATGTTCTATTATTCTAGTAAATGGAGTTTCTCTATCAGTATAGTTTACAACAGCATTACCCTGATAATTATTTATATTGATGATTTCATTTTCAAACTTCAAACTTCTATATTGTAATTTCCCAAATTTATAATTATAATATTCATCAATCATGCCCGTAAATACAATTTTTTCCGCCTCATCTTCCAACGAATTCCTCTCCGAGAAAAAATCAATATTTAAGCGTTTTTCTATACCTTCTAACATTTTTTCAATAATTTTATTATAACCTCCCTCTGGAATACCTTGATATTTATCATTAAAATAATTATTATCGTATGTAAATCTAACAGGAATCCTTTTGATAATAAAGGCGGGTAATTCGTTTGCATTTCTACCCCACTGTTTTTCAGTGTATCCTTTTATAAGCTTATTATAAATATCTATGCCAACTAGTGAAATTGCCTGCTCTTCTAAATTTTTAGGATCTAGTATACCAGCACGCTCTTTTTGCTCATTAATTTTGGATTGTGCTTCTTCAGGAGTAATCACCCCCCACAATTTATTAAAAGTATTCATGTTAAATGGTAGATTGAAAATCTCCCCTTTGTAATTGGCGACAGGGGAATTAGTATATCTATTGAACTCTGCAAAACAATTAATATATTCCCAAATAAACTTATTACTCGTATGAAAAATATGAGCCCCATACTTATGAACATTAATCCCTTCAACGTTCTCGCAATACACATTCCCACCAATATGACTTCTTCGGTCAATCACCAAACATTTTTTCCCTTGCTTGTTCGCTTCATAAGCAAAAATTGAACCAAACAAGCCAGCTCCAACAATAAGATAATCATATTTCTTTTTCATTACTTCCTCCTATTAAGTTTTTTCGATTATTTGATTAGCTGCTGATATTCATTATTTTCTTTTTCATACTAGCTGTTATCTCTTGTATAAGTTCATTTTTCGAAAAATACAATAAAATAAAATAACAAGTTGATGATATTAATACTGATAAAGAAGTAGTTAACAACATGTTTAGATGTAATTTATTTACAATTTCACAAATTAATACAATCAACCCCCCGCCTAATAAATAGAACAGTAAATTTTTATATATGATATTACCTTTTAAATATTTATAAGCCAATATGATTTGAATTATTGTTACTGATAACTCTGCTACAAATGTACTGAATGCAGCACCATTTTGCTGATAAATAGGTATAAGAATTAAATTTAGAGAAAAATTCACAGTTGCTCCAATAATCGTAGAAATAACCGTCAATTTCTCTTTTCCATGAGAAACCAATATTTGTATACCTATCAAATTGCTTAATCCCATTGCAATTATTGTAGGACTAACTATTTTGAGACTAATTATTGCATCTGCATAGTCTTGTCCAGCAAATAAAAGAACTATAGGCTTCGCCAACATGAAAATACCAATTGTTGCAGGAATAGATACCATTAAAATAAAATCATGAGATTTTCTTATTAATAGATCAATTTGTTCTGAAAGGCTATTCTCAATATAATAAGACATTCTAGGTAGTAAAACAGTTCCTAAAGAAGTAACTAGCGCTATAACAACCATTATTATTCTATTTGCAGAAGCATATAATCCAACAGATCTATCTCCATGTATAATACCTAACATTACTTTGTCAAGATTAATATAAATACTAATTGATAAGCTCATTGCAAAAAGCATCATAATCGGCTTTATATGCCGTTTTAAAGTGAAGTTTTTGTATTTTCTAAAAATATCAATATATTTCCTCGCATAAAAAAAGTTAAAAATATAACTCGTTGAGAGCGCTAAAACTGTAATAAGTCCGTATACTAAATAGTCCTCTTCAGATTTCACAAAAACAAATACAGCTATCAACGTGATTATTTTAACTATTAGATTAATAATAGTTATATATCTGTAATTCTCAATTGCTTGATAGAACCATTCTATACCAATACTCGTGGAAATTATCGTAAAACTCATAATGATCAGTAATCTTTTATAAACATACAGATCATTCACATTATTTATTACAACAAAAAAAATCAAATAAGTAATTACAATCATTATCAAATTGATAGTTAATATCTCTTGAACTGTTCTCGATAAGTTCTCTTTATTATCTCTATGTTTGGAACATTCTCGAATTGCATAGGTTGGTATCCCGACCTGAGATAAAAGAATGAAATATTGTATTAAAGACAAAGAAAAATCAACTCTACCAATTCCTTCAGCGGACAAAATCCTAGCTACATAAGGAAATGTAATCAAGGGAAAAATAATATTTAAGATTTTCAGTGAAAAACTATAAATAAAATTCATTTTAAGTGACTTAGGTTTACTATTCATTTTGTCTCCTCTAATACCTATTCATACACTACTTAAAAAATTTAAACTTTTTCAATATATACGCTATATATATTGAACTCATAAAATTAAGAACCACCTGATCAGTAAAAGATAGTAAATAACCGATAAGGGCGATCGAAATGAGACATAAAGAAGAGATTGAAAAGCTGATCGCAGCGATGAGAGAAACGGAAAGCACACGCTGTTATTAACTGAAATTGAAATTATTTTTGGAAGATCCTTTCCTGCGATTAGCGGATATCGCAACAATTATCGCAAGCAAGGACTTCAGGACCTGGAATTTGGCGAGACCCTGGTGGGATTCGAAAACTTTCGGAAGATGAAGAATAACGGCTGAAAGAACGATTGCCATGCAAAGATCCTTGATGAATCGATGATTCGGGCGTATTTGGCTTTGCAGTATAACTATTTCCCCAAATAACACCAACTCAAGATCTCGACCATGGCAAACATAAAGGAGCTAAACTGTTTGCTGCTATCGACTACGAAACGGGCCATTTGACTCACCGAGGAGAGGAAGTTTACTCCAACGGCCTTTCAGCGATTTTTAGTTGATATTCTGCACATGTATCCCAAAGGTAAAGTCGTTATGGTTTTAGACAATGCTCACATCCATCACGGGATGAAATTCAGCTTTTCCTTCGGGAGATCCAAGACTCCAGCTTGTCTTTCTAAAGACTGTGGAAAAGACTGAAACAATATGTAGACAACAATGTCTTTTTCACAAGTTTTACATCATTAGCTCTCATGTCGTGGCTTTCATTAAACGGGTCAATCAACACCCTAATGAAGTAATAGATTGATTGCTGGTTCGGATGTGAAGTTTTTCAGTTCATTCTATAGTTACATTAAAGGCATAAAACAATTTTTTTCATTCCTAATAAACTCAAAATAATATTTATCTGTTTGAATTTCAGTAGATGTTTTGTAATCCTTATAGCATAAAAACTTAAATCATATCGATATCTTTTAATACCTTAATATATCTTTCCCCAAAGGAGTCTTGTGTAAATTCAGAATTGAATAATTTTTCATTTTTTTCACCATAAATTTCAAGCTCACCTTTTTCCCAGTATTGATACAACAATTCAAAAGTAGCCAACATTTCATTCAAATTATCATTTTCAAAAAAGAATAATCCTGTATCCTCATATTTATGAAAGTACCTATTCCCCCCAGTATCACTTAACAAAACCGGAGTTCCCATGCTCAAAACTTCTAACAAAACGAGATCAAAAAAAGTTTGTCTATTAGGAAGGACAAACAAAGAAGAATGTTTAATTATATCTAAAGATTTATTTGTCCATCCATATTCAATCCACTGCTCACTTTTCAAGGGTGGGTATTCATTATTTATTGTACCGGCGATAACGAAATAAACATTTTTGTAATTCGAAATAATATTCAGTGCAAACTTTTGTAACAAGTCGTAACCCTTAACTGGTAGGTGTCTTCCCACAAATGAAATGACAAATGCATCTTTGGGTATATTCTTCTCACTAAAAAAATCACTCTTTTTATTTATTTTCATAGGAATTAATCCGGTCGGTACATATTTTATTTGATTATTCCGCTTTTTCTCTTCGACAACATTCCATATTTTGATATCAGATTTATAAATCTCTAAAGCCTCTTCACAAGGCATAATAAGATAATCTGCTTTTTTGAATGCATCAAGATCAATGCGTTTAAATCCCCCACCAAATGTTCGTTTGACAAATCCATTCCCAAGCACTTTATCATCATCAATCAACTCTAGATAGTAATATTTTGGTGAATGTGATGTAAGCAGTATTTTACCATTATACTTCTCTTGATTCTTCCATTTATACAATGAGATGGAGGAATGAAAATGAATCCCCTTATAATTATCGAAAGCTATATTATATTTCTCCTTTGACATTATTTTGTAGTAAGCAGAAAAATATAAGATAATATTCGGAGTTAATTTTTTTATTAAACTTTTAAACTTCGTGCGGAAACTAATAGTATCTGAT
The DNA here is from genome assembly GCF_051594305.1 of Paenibacillus sp. IHBB 3054. Classification (NCBI taxonomy): domain Bacteria; kingdom Bacillati; phylum Bacillota; class Bacilli; order Caryophanales; family Paenibacillaceae; genus Paenibacillus; species Paenibacillus sp. IHBB 3054. Next base: position 76,383 of record NZ_JBOFBG010000016.1, read on the forward strand.
AAACTTTTATCAATGGAATTCAACTCAATTTCATTTATTTTTTGATTATCGATGTAATTTTTTAGAATATATAGGTAACCGCTTGACCCACCAGTATTCTGTTTTAATTGACCTTGGTTAAAAATTAATAACTTTTTCATCTTAACTAATTACCTTTCTCTTTATATATTTAAAATCAGAAACTTTGAAAATTATAAATAACAAGAGTATCATTCTTGATTTTATTAAATGTATAACCAGTTTTTCTTTAAAAGTCATTTTTTCAAATTGTAAATATTCAAATCCATGTCTAACATTATTATTGTTAATAATTTTTTTCATACATCTATAAATATTTTTGAAATTTGTATTAGACCTTGTTTCATTGATCAAAGATGTCCAGGAAAGATATATCAAATCCACTTCTAACTGGTATGATAACTCTTCGAATTTTTTTTCGTTAATAGCTATCTTTAACTTCTCATTTAGTAACAAGCATGCATTCCATAAATTTTTTTTATAAGTTGGAGAATTTGTAATAGAAGTTGGATTTTGTCTGTAATGATAAAGAAAGGAGTTTTTCATGACATAAATTTTATTCGCATCTAAAGCAACAGGCACTGTAATATTTAAATCTTCTCCATATGTAATTCTATTATCACAATATTTAATATTATTAATTACTAAATCTCTTCTGATTAGTTTATTCGCTCTACTTGCTCCAATACCTCGATAATTACCATAACCAACATTTATGAGTTTTGTATACAATTGAGTGTGTAACTTGTCCTTTGTATATAATCCTTCTTCCGCATACACTGGAACAGCTATTTGTCCTCCATGCACACCATAATCTTTATAAAACCCACAGACCACTAAATCAGAATCATGTTCATTTACTTTATCAACCATACTCTCATACATTGCATGGCTCACCCAATCGTCACCATCAACAAAACCGATATAATCTCCTGTAGATACATTTACTCCGGTTATCCAAGCATTCATTAATCCAGCATTCTGTTTATGAATAACTTTTATGCGATCATCCATCCGAGAATATTCATTGCATATTTCTTGCGATTGATCTATGGATCCATCATTAACTAATATAATTTCAATATTTTGATAAGACTGTTTTAGCAAACTATCTATACAAATGCGCAAGTATTTGTCTACATTATAGATTGGAACAATAACACTAACCTTTAGGTTGGGGATTTTTTTTGTAATAGTAATCTACTCCTTCTGTAAACCCGAGAATCAACCCGTTTAATCTACAAAAATATAACATTCTTTTTTCTTTATTAAGAACAAATAAACAGAGTGTCACAAAAGTTCTCAGCAACATATAAATAAATGTCACAAATATAGTGTATTGCCTTCTTTGTTTCATACTCTTTACAAACAAGGCTCCATTCCCTTTTGCATATTTAAATGTTCGTCCTGATAAATCACTCTTAACGCCTTCGATTTCATGATATACAGTATCATAAGAATAAAACTCACCAATTTTGTTATTACACAGAAGATCAAGTATTAAGTCACTTTCTTCACCAGAACCCCAATCAGTACCCACACCATATTTTTCATCAAACTTAAATTTATTTAAGATAACATCGGTTCTTACAAATATCCCGACCGATATCGGTAAACGAAGCGAATTTTTTATATTAATTTTAGTTCTTGTATTTAATTTTCTATTTTTCCCATACGTCTGTTTACTATAAGGATCATATACTCCGCAACACAAAAAATCCAAACCTCGAAAATTTATTTCATTTTCCACTGACTCTAAAACACTATCATTATACCAACAATCATCATCTGGAAAACCAATTATAGTAGAAGAGGGGCCAATATTTGCAAGTCCGATATTTCTGGCCTTACTTAATGAGATATGTTCACTTTGGATTAATTTGTAGTGAACTTTTATAACTTGGGGTATTTCACTAAATTTATCTTGATTTACGATTATTAATTCAATCTTTTCTCTAATACATTCCTTTTGTTCATTAATTGACTGTAAAAATCTTAAGAAATACTGCGAATCTAAATTTCTTGTAGTAACTATTAATGAAAACACTCTAAATCTCCTTTCCATCATACTTCTTTTTCGAATTCGCAATAAGAAGAAATGAAAGATACATGATAGTGAACTCAATAAGAGTAGAAGCAAACTCACCTCTATTAAAATTCATAGTTTGAATGAAAACAAAAAAATAAATAGGTAAAGATTTTTTACTGAGTGCTTCTATTCCAGAAAATAATAAAACAAGAAGTATAGGTAATAACACTACAAACAAAATGCCAAAATTAATGTAAGCCTCTGCAATAGGGTTAAAACCATACCCCATTCCTCCACCAAATATATTTGCAAAAGTTACAGCTAAACTATCCGGTTTAGCCGGCCATAATGCTCTGGGGAACATAAATAACAGAGCTGAGAAATATGATGCTCCATAGAGCATATCAATCTGATTCTCAAGATAATAGTAAAAGGTGTTAATTGGGATAAAAAATTCTCCAAATGAATCATTTATAACATTTTCAATGTTAGCATTTTCGAGACTAAACCCTACCGTTCTTAAATAACCCACTAATACAAAAACAAAGCTAAAAGCAACAAATAGCATTACCTTATAAAAGGATATTTTCTTTTTTTTAGTAACTATGATATAGAAAATAAGATACAATAAAATATAAGATACAAGCCTTCGATTACCCAATAGAATATCAAATATCCAGAAAAGTGATAATACCGAAACCCTTACAATCATCCCCTTGGATTTGATATTATTAAATCTGATTTTATTAAATATTGTTGTATATATCGCGCATGAATAGGCCACAATAAAATACATAAAAACCCAGTATGGCTGACTTTCAACCATTTCATTGGCCTCAACACGACTAACACCTGACATGATTATATTGATTAAGCCGCCACTCCAAACATTTCTTATATAATTTACACAAAGAATCAAAGCAAACAAATCAAAAATTAAAATAAAGTGCGTCAATTCAAAATTAATTAAATAATTTTTTATATTTTTATAAAATTCATTAGATTTTGCGATTCTATCCTTTACAAATGCCCTTGCCCATATTGATAGTAATATATATATCATTATAAAGAGATTACTTAGCAACATCCCTTTTTCTATAGTATCAGTCGACAGTGGTAAATAATTTAAAACCTCTAAATATCTACCCATATATAATTTTAGAAAAGAATAACTATTAGAATAAATAAATAAAAAAATAATAAATACGAAGCGAATGTTTATTAATAAATTTTGACCATTCTCTTTTTTTAAAATCCCAATATAAATAACTAAACTTATAATTGTGCATACGAAAGCAAATGAGCTTTCATTTATAGACAATGAGAGAACTATTAGAAGAATAATGTATAGTGACTTAAATATATCAAGCATTATCGGCTCCTTTTTATAATTTTTTCCGAAAAGTTCACAAGGCCTTATTGACTAATCAAAATCATTATACTTGACGCCTATTCCTGCAATTCCTGCAATCAATAGCCATTTCGTACGGGAGAGTAAGTATTATAGTGAAATTAATTTCGTGTCAAGTGTCGTCGTTAAAAATCCATATATATCCTGTAATTAGTTTACGAAAGGCTGATTTTGGGAAACCATAACTTTCAAACGCAACTTATTCTTAAAGGTGTGATTTTAAATACCAGTCATATACTTTTGATATCCCTGCTTCTAAATTGGTTGTATAAGTCCAACCTTTACTTCCCAATAAATTCACATCCAATAATTTCCTAGGAGTTCCATCTGGTTTGTCTAAATCATTAACAATCTCACCTTCAAATCCTACAATTCTCTTAATAATATTGGCTAATTCTCCGATTTCAATATCTTCACCAACACCGATATTAACATGCATCATTTCACTATAATTGTTCATTAAAAAAATACATGCATCAGCCAAATCATCAACATACAAAAACTCTCTTTTGGGTTTGCCAGTGCCCCAAAGAACAACTTCCTTACTATTACTTAGTTTTGCTTCATGGAATTTTCTTAATAAGGCTGGTAATACATGAGATGTATCCAAATCAAAATTATCGTTAATACCATAAAGATTTGTTGGCATTGCTGAGATAAAATCACAATTATATTGTTTACGATAGAACTTAATCAATTCAATTCCAGCTATTTTTGCAATAGCATATGCCTCGTTTGTTGGCTCAAGTAGTCCTGTCAACAAGAAATCCTCTTTTATCGGTTGTTCACAATGTTTAGGATAAATACATGAACTTCCCAAGAAGAGGAGTTTCTTAATTCCTGTTTTGTAAGAAGCATGAATAATATTACTTTCAATCATGAGGTTATTATAAATAAACTCAGCGGGATATGTGTTATTCGCATGAATTCCACCTACTTTAGCTGCAGCCAAAAAAACATATTCAGGTTTTTCAGATTCAAAAAACGACTCAACTTCTATTTGACGGGTTAGATCTAATTCTTTAGAAGATTTTCCAAACACATTAGTGTAACCTTTGCTTTCTAAATTACGTACAATGGCTGATCCTACCATACCATTATGACCAGCAACATATATTTTAGAATTTTTGTCCATTATGCGCTCACTCCCAATTAATCAAATTCTCTTCTTATAGTGGTTTCTCTTTCCACTAACTTCACATCATTGCTTACCATGATTTTCACAAGTTCTTCAAAGCTTGTTTGTGTAGGGTTCCATCCAAGTAGTGTTTTGGCTTTGGTGGGATCTCCTAAAAGTTGTTCAACCTCTGTCGGCCGGAAGTATCTAGGATCTACTGCTACTAAGACATTTCCGTTGCTTTTGTCAATCCCCTTCTCTTTCACACCATTTCCGGTCCATTCCAATTCAATTCCAGCTTCTTTAAAAGCAAGTGTCGTAAACTCTCTAACCGTATGCATTTCACCTGTTGCAATAACAAAATCTTCTGGGGTATCATTCTGCAACATTAACCACATACACTCCACATAATCTTTGGCGTAACCCCAATCGCGCTGCGCATCTAAGTTACCTAAATACAACTTGTCTTGGGTTCCTTTGGCAATACGTGCAGCAGCTAGTGTAATCTTACGAGTTACGAATGTTTCCCCACGTCGTTCTGATTCATGGTTAAAAAGAATGCCATTTACTGCAAACATATTATAAGCTTCTCTATAGTTCTTAGTAATCCAAAAACCATATAACTTCGCTACTCCATAAGGGCTTCTTGGATAAAATGGTGTCGTTTCCTTTTGAGGAATCTCTTGTACTTTTCCATAGAGTTCAGAAGTCGAAGCTTGATAGATTCTAGTCCGTCCCTCATATCCTAAAAATCTCACGGCTTCTAGCAACCTCAAGGTGCCAATACCATCAGTATCTGCTGTATATTCTGGCACTTCAAACGAAACCTTCACGTGGGACATAGCCGCCAAATTATAGATTTCATCAGGCTTGATCTCCCTAATGAGCCTAATAAGGTTCGTTGAATCCGTCATATCTCCATAATGCAAATGCACTTTCCGGTCATTGTGCATATCTTTAATTAATTCCTCAATATACAGGTGTTCAATTCTTTCAGTATTAAATGAAGAACTTCTTCTTATTACACCATGAACCTCATATCCTTTACTCAATAACAATTCAGCTAAGAAAGAACCATCTTGGCCTGTGATCCCAGTTATTAATGCAATTTTTTTCATATTTATAACCCCTCATTCCTTATTATATGCCAATTTAATAATGAACATGAAGATCAGAAAACACTCATGTTCTTTTAGATAACTTGTTTAAGTTTCCTTAATAGTCGTAAGCAAACAATTCCTAAAGGAAAATTAACTTTATTTTCTTTTAAGGTATTGTATACTTCTTTACTACCTTGTATAGTGCTTTTAATACCACTAGTTGATGCCCCGCCCATTCTCATATTTACGATAAACTCATTTAGATATGAAGTTCTCACCTTATTCGCTTGAATACTTCTAAACAAAAAATCATAATCCGATGAAATTTTATATTCACTTTTATATAGTCCAATATGTTCATAAATATTTTTCCTTACAAACGTTGTCGGATGCGGAGGATTCCAACCTAAATTGAAGCTACCATATCCAGGTATCCACTTTCTCACTATTTTTTCTGTATTATATTCGTCCACAAACTGAAGGTTTGCATAAAGGATTTCGGCATTGTCAATGTTCATCTTTTTAACAACTTTTTCAATTACATATTCATCAGTATACATATCATCTGAATTAATAATCCCGATAATATCTCCCGAAGCTAACTTAATTCCTTTATTCATCGCATCATAAAGTCCTTTATCCGTTTCACTTATCCACTTTAATCTTCCATTAAATTGAGGCTCGTATTCTTTAACAATGTTCACTGTTCCGTCTTTGGAGTTACCATCAATTATTATGTATTCAATATTTTTATAGCTTTGAAACAAAACAGAAGAAATAGTGTCTTTAATAGTTTTTTCACTGTTATAACTAACAGTTATTAAACTCACTTTCATTTTTTCACCTTTCCTGTCTCAACATTCCTATAGCATTGTTCGAAAAACATCATATATTTCTCCGCAATCTTATTCAAGGAATAAGCACTGTGTATATCATTTGAAATTGTGTTCAAACGTTCAATAGCCGGTGGATTTTCAAGTGTATCAGCAATTAATATAGCTAATGCTTTATAATCAAGAGGATCATTATAATATATTGCTTTGTCTTGTGTCACCTCAGGTAATGATGCACATTCTGTAGTAATTGTAGGTATCTTCTTGTACATTGCTTCAACAGGCGGCATCCCAAATCCTTCAAAAAGAGATGTCGAAACAAATATCCCCGCATGTTTATATAGTGAATTTAGATTATTATCATTAATAAATCCAGGTATTACAACTGAATCTTCAACCCTAGCTTTGGATATTAGTTCAGTCAATTCTGATGTAGATTTCCCTTTCACCCCAACAAGAACCAACTTATAATCTGCAAGATCTTTTTCTTTGAAAGTAGCAAAAGCTTGAATTAATGTATTTATATTTTTATGAGGTAGTAATGAAGCCACAGAAAGTATATACTTTTTATTTTGCAGACCATAAAGTTCTTCTATCGTTTGCATTGACAAATCAGTCGTTTCATCAAACTTTTCAAAATCAATAGGATTGTATATAGTTGTCAGCTTATTGTTATCAATATCAGAGAATTCAATTTTTATATCATTCTTAACAAAATCAGAGATACAAATGATTTCATCGCTTTTTTTCAAACTAAGTGGATAGAAAATATTGAAAATAATTCTCTGCATTTTAGAAAAATATTGTGGGTAATGCTTATATTGTATATCTTGAATATTAGATACTGTTATTACTTTATCCAAAGATCCAGCACTTCTTATATAGCTAGGAAAAAAGACAAGGTGCAAATCTAAACTCTTAATTATTTTTGGTAATGTTAAAGAAGTATAAATTACTCGTTTGAACCTATTAAGACCATCAATATTGCATTCTACTTTTTTGAAGTTATCTTTCGAGAACTCAAATGTAGCAGCATTGCTTTTCGATGTGAAAATATAGTATTCATTCGTACTATCTACCTCTTCTAACCCCTTTAATAGGTTTCTCAAATAACTCTCTGTTCCTCCTACTTTTCCAGGACGTATGAATAATGCATCTATGCCGATCTTCATCATATGTACTCCTTAGGCTGTGCAAAATGATATCGATGCACAACTATGATTCAATTAGTTTCCCAACGTTCTGTTATTGCTCGCATAGCTTAATAGATTCTGGTAAATCAACCAAGCAGTATTCGAAATCTTTATAATTTGATAGTTCCATATCACAAGTTAAATTTCCAAATGCCTTATTTAATGTTTTCATCCTTTTAGCAAGAGTTTTTATGAAATAAGCAAATATTTTAGATAAATAAATGTCTCTTGAGTTTTCTTGCGCTATAAGTTGAACTAAATTCAGAGTGCTAATGAAATTCTTGTTCTGTGGAAGAAAAACACCTGCTTCATTATTTTCAATGATAAATCTCAAAAACTCACTTAAATTATCAATGTAAATCATACTTCTCTTGTTCTCAATCCTAGGAAAAACAGGAATTTTCATTACGATGTCCCTTAAAGCAGCATAATTACCCGGGCAATTAGGTCCATAAATCATAGGTGCTCTGATAATAGCTACTTTAAAACTTTCATCATTGAGTTGTTCTAGTTTCTCTTCCGCCTTCAATTTACTTTTACCATAAAAAGTCTTTGGAGCACACTCAGTATCCCTCTTAATTTCGATGTTTTTCTCCAACGAACCCTCAAGTCCATAAACCGAAAATGAACTCATAAATACAAATTGTCTAATCCCTGATTTTTTTGCTTTATCGGCTAATTCTACGGTTAATTCCGTATTAACCTTATAATATAAATTCTCCATGTCTACCTGCTCTTTTTTATGTACAATTGCAGCTACATGAAAAACAATGTCGTACTCACTGAAATCTTTTTTTCTCCAATCCTCATCCTTAACTGAAACAAAGCTTGTATGATATTTATCAGGCCATTGCTTAACCCATTCGCTGAACTTATGTCCAACATAACTATTTTCGCCAGTGATTAAAACTCTCATGGTTTTACCTCGAATTCTACATCAAAATGTAATTAATTGACTCACACTGCCTTTGATTCATTATTATTCCCCTCTTTAATCCCTTCACTTTTCAAGACGCTAAAAAAAGTTTTCAGTAGCACTTTTAAATCAAACCCGAAACTCATTTGAGTAATATATTCACCATCAAGTTTCGCCTTTTCCTGAATAGATATCTCATCTCTTCCATTAATTTGAGCCCATCCAGTCAAACCCGGATTAACATTATTGGCATAATATTTATCTCTTTCTTCAATTAAGTCAACTTGATTCCAAAGCGCAGGACGCGGACCAACCACACTCATCTCACCTTTTAATATATTCAATATCTGTGGAAGTTCATCAAGACTTGTTTTCCTAAGAAATTTACCTATTTTTGTAATGTAAAAATCAGGATCTTCTAGTAAATGTGTTGGCATTTCATTTGGCGTATCTTTACGCATTGTTCTAAACTTTAGTATAAGAAACTCCCTTTTATTTTTACCTATACGCTTTTGCTTGAATAACACAGGGCCTTTAGAAGTTAACTTTATAGAAATAGCAATAATCAAAAAGAAAGGCCATAATAGGAGGAACCCAATTAGAGCCAAAATAATATCAGTTGCTTTTTTTATGACAGTATAAGAATACATATTCTCACCCATTCTTTTCGAATACATAATATATCACCAGTAATCATTACCCACCGACTCTAGTAGTAATGACACTGGTGAATAATGTGTTACTTATCAATTCCCTATACTCTCAGCCAAATCTTTCCCCGCTTGTAGTTCAGCCTCAAACGCACTCCTATATTGATTAATAATGTCGGTGCTATAACCATTTGCTTTTAATTTTTGTTCAGCATCTGCCACTATACTATTGAAACTAGCTGTGAATGATGATAATTGTTGCAGACCTTTAGCCTTAATGCTAGACTTACTAGCTTCATCTTTTGCATCTAAATATTCAAATGCAATACTCATCAATGTTGATTGACTTTGAGCCTTCAATGCATTTAGTTTAGCTTCAGTCGCGCTTGTAATCTCTCCATAGGAAACTTTACCAGTGGCACCACCATTTCCTGCTTGCGTAGGGTTTGTTGTAGCGGAAGGACTTGGTGTTGAGGAAGGTTCTTTTCCCACGTTCTCACTATTTATTTGTTCTTGATGAGCTTTAGAGTTAGCTGTAATTTTTTTCGTCATTTGGTCCCATGTGATTACATTCCCAACTGATTCTGAGAGGAATCTAAGCGGCACATACAAAGTACCATTTAAACTATAGTTGGATAGACCAGTAGGAAGTGCTTTTGCAGCACCATTGAATACAAAACTTGCTTTCACGTTATTCAACGTCACAGTTTTTGATGTGGTAACATCCGTATTAGTAATTACAGAATTCATTAGATATTCTTTAATTATCACCAGTTCCGAACTACTCGACTCAGCCACAGTTACTTTGAGATTTTTAGCATCCCAGGTTACTGTCTTTTGAAGTGCATACGACATGAATCGTACCGGTACATATATTGTATTATTATATGAGAATATAACTTGCCCTTTAGGTGGCGATAAATTCACGCCATCGAACACCATCTGTACATTTTGTGTCTGAGCTTTAACAATATTGGATTTTGCAGAAGCCGTAGTTAAGGGTGCAGCTGAAACTGATAGCGGAGCTGATGCAGTTAACGGTGCTGTTACGATTGACAACAAGAGCACTAAAGCTGCTGTAGAAATTTTCATTTTTTTCATCATCATTCACTTCCCTTTTCCAATGCTTCTAATTGCTGTTCTTCTGCCACTACTTCGTCATGAGAAAGGCCACGACTAACCCCATACTTTTTAGCAATTTGAGAAAGACTATCATATTGTTCAGCAGATACTTTGCCTAAAATAATTTGCCGTGCTTCTCGCTTCTCGTCTAAAGTTAAACCACCGCTAGCTAGCTCTTGTAGTCGCTTGATATCAGCCACACTCAGTTGACCAAGTACAATTGAAGCCACATCGGCCTTCTCCTTGACCGTAACATTCTCTTGGATTTGTTTTGTTTTATTAGCAGAAACCTGTGCTGAATACCCATTTCCGCCTTTGTCATCATTCCCAGAAGTAGGAGCGCTTGTTGGATTGCCAGCCTTTTTTTGAGTAGTCTCACTTGTTGGATTAACTTTCAAAGAATCCGCTTTATCTCCATTAGTCTGAGAGGCACTTTGTACTTTCTCTGGCTGATTACTGGCTATACCTACTATCGGTGTAGGTACGTTTGGGGTAATTCCAGTAGGGCTAGGTGTGACTTTACTATTATTTGAAGATGGTGTGACTTGTGGTGTGGCTTGTGGTGTAGCTATTGGTTCAACATCCGTCGCTATATCACTATTAATGCTATCTTCTGTATCAAGTTCTAAGCTTCCAGCCATTGAAGTCATAAGCTTATCAACAGCATAATTAGCAGCAAACAACCCTCCGATTGCTAATACTAAAATAACAGACAGAGACCATGCAAGTACTTTCTTCCATCTCTTGTTGAACATAGTAATCCCCTCCGATCATTATAGTTAGCTAATAGCGGCTTGAGCAACGGGCTGCATAGGAACAATCTGATTGATAACCTCACGAATCGCACTCGGTTCCTCAGCCAACACTCGTTCCAGACGCTTAAATTCCAGCTCCAACTGATTTTGACTAATCACATTGGGCCTGCCAATAAATATCCGATCATGCTGTGTTGAGCCTAGATTCTCTTCATCCGTTAGCAATTCCTCGTATAGTTTCTCACCTTCTCGAATCCCCGAGAAAGTAATGTCAATATCCTTGTAAGGTTCAAAGCCGGATAATGTAATCAGATCTTCAGCCAAAGTCAGAATTTTCACTGGTTCTCCCATGTCCAATACAAATACTTCGCCACCTTTGGCAAAAGAACCAGATTGAATGACCAATTGTACAGCTTCCGGTATGGTCATGAAATATCTAACCATCTCGGGATGAGTTACAGTTACCGGACCACCAGCAGCGATCTGCTGCTTGAAAGCGGGAATTACACTGCCACGACTGCCCAATACATTACCAAAACGCACAGCTGAGAATTTAGTCTGACTTGTAGTGTTTAAGCTCTGTACGTACATCTCGGCAATACGTTTGGTCGCCCCCATCACACTGGTAGGATTAACGGCCTTGTCTGAAGAGATCATTACAAAACGTTCTGCACCGAATCGGTCAGCACCATCTGCTACATTTCGGGTACCAAACACATTATTCTTAATGGCTTCCGATGGATTCCGCTCCATTAGAGGAACGTGCTTATGCGCTGCCGCATGAAAGACAACATGTGGTCTAAGTGTGTGGAACACATCCATCATTCGATTGCGATCCTGCACATCGGCGATTACCGTAACAATTTCTAGTTCGGGAAACTTCTTACGCAATTCCATTTCAATAGTGTAAATGCTATTCTCACCATGTCCAAGTAGCAACAGCTTGTCCGGAGCAAAGGGTGCAACCTGCCGGCAGAGCTCAGAGCCGATGGATCCTCCTGCCCCTGTTACCATAACTGTCTTATTGTGAACATAACCCAGGATGCCATTCAGATCGGCAACTATAGGCTCCCGCCCCAACAAATCCTCGACACTCACATCACGAAGCTTTTTAACAGAGATTTTTCCAGCAATCAGATCATTCAAAGCTGGAATTATTTTTAATTTAGCACCTGTCGTCTTTGCCAAATTAATAATTTCAGAGATTTCCGTTCTTGATACAGAAGGCATTGCAATAATAATCTCATGAACGTCCTTTTCTTTTACCAATCGAGGCAGATCATATCTATTCCCAAGTACAGGTAGTCCTAGAATGGACATATGATATTTGTTTGGATTGTCATCTATAAAGCCTATTAGTTTCGTTTGAGCAAAAGTAGGGCCCATCATTTCCTTGGTGATCAGCATTCCACAATCTCCAGCACCTACAATCAGCGCATGTGTCTGAGTGTCTTTATCTTGGGAGCGACCATAACGGAAGATTCTCCATATGAAACGAACTCCACCTACCAATACGAGAATCGTCTCCATCGCCCGGACTTCAACTCCAAAGGGAACGCGTTCCGAAAGAAGCAATAGCGCAACACCGTAAGAGATAATTGCACCTATTACAACGGCTTTAAAAATAGATACGATCTCTCCAATACTGGCATATTGCCACATCCGTCGATATAGGCCGAAATAGACCAAACTCCCTCCAATGGCTATTGACGAGATCACACCAAACTGCAGCATTTGAACAACATATGCATGAGGGATGTCGTCATAAAAACGGAACAGATAAGATGTTACAATACTAAGCCAAATGATAACCAGGTCTATCAGGAATAACATGAACACTCTGGATTTCGCTGTCATTTTTAGTGCCTCCAAAAATAACAAATTTCTCTACAGTACATTAATTTCCATAGTAGTAATAATAGTAGCCTTCGCTGGCTTTGCGTTTGACATTGTTGAGGACTACACCCAGCATTTTAGCGCCTACACGATCCAGATTCCCTTTAGCTTTGGCAGCAATATCCCGTTTGACCTTGCCATAACTCACTACCATAATGACTCCGTCACTCTTGGAAGCAACAATCTGCGCATCTGTAACAGCCAATAATGGCGGTGTATCAATTAGGATTACATCAAAGTTCTGTCTTAGTTCTTGAATTACTGTGCTCATCCGATTAGAGGCTAGCATCTCAGCAGGATTCGGAGGAATGGGGCCAGAAGTCATCAAGTAGAGATTATTCACTCCAGACTCCTGAACCACTTCTTTCAGTACGGCTTGTTGAGATAACAGCGAAGATAAGCCGTAACGATTACTTAGTGAAAACGTCTTGTGGGCTGTTGGTTTTCGTAAATCCCCGTCAATCAACAACACTTTCTTGTCGGCCTGAGCATACGCAGCCGCTAGGTTGGCAGAGACAGTAGATTTCCCTTCTTCCGGACCTGAGGAGGTAACCATAATTACTTGAATCTGTTCATCCACGGAAGAAAAATCAATATTGGTACGAAGCGCACGAAAAGCTTCAGAAATAGGTGAACGAGGGTTCGTCACGGTAATCAGATGGCGTTGTTGGTTATTTGGTTGCTGTGACATGTTCGAGTTCCCCTGCCTTTCTGGACAATAACTGCGCTTGTGTTTCAGTCCCTTTGCCTTCTTCTTGACCCACTCTTGTGATCATAGCAATTGTTGGCAGACCGAGGTATTTCTCAATATCATCTTCCGTCTTCAGCGTATCATCCAAATATTCCAGCAAGAAAGCAATCCCGAGTCCAATCATAAGGGCAACAATGAAAGCAATAGCAATGTTCATAATTACATTGGGTTCAACTGGCCCCGGCTCAACAGTCGGGTTGGTTTTGGCTTCATTTAGAATGGAGACGTTCTGTACATTGAACAGCGAAGGTATTTCTTGCTTGAACACAAGTGAAATGGCATTCACAATTTCTGCAGCTCTCTGGTATGAATTATCTTGAACGACAAGTGTCATCACCTGCGTATTATTTACGGAACTCACGTTTACCCTCTTCAACAACTCCTCCGCAGTAATATCAAATTGCGGATAGTTCTTGGCTACGACATCTAGAATCGCCGGTGTCTTGATAATTTCCTTGTACGTGTTAATCAGCTGTATGTTCGTGTTGATCTGGTTAAGATCAAGCTGACCTACCGTAGATTGTGTAGGTGTCTGATTCACAATGATCTTCGTGGAAGCTTCATATACGGGATTCTTGATAAACAAACTATATATTCCGGCAAGAATACATGCCACTACTACAATACTAATAATTAACCAAACTCTTTTCCTGACGATCTGAAAATAATCGCGAAGATCCAATTCTTGTGCTGACAAGTGAATTTCCCTCCAAGCTGTTTCTGTAATATTTCAATCCACGCTAAAAAAGTGCCCCCTCTCACGTAGACGAGAGGAGGCTCTCCACTTGCTTATTGCTTACTTGAAGTTAATAGTACGATAGATAATTACTGCAGCTTCTGCACGGGAAGCTGTGTTCGTAGGGTTGAACTTACCAGCATTACCGATTACCAAGTTATTGCTAGCTGCGAAAGCTACTCCGTCTTTCAGTGTAGCGTTGATCTTGGCAGCATCAGTGAATTTATTCAGAGCCGAAGCATCTGTCTTTGCATCTGGATGAGTCAATTTCAATGCACGGGAGATCAGTGTCGCCATCTCAGCGCGTGTAATAGTCGCAGTTGGATCGAATGTAGTTGAAGTGCGACCTTGGATAATACCCTTCTCTGCAGCAACAGCTACATAAGGAGCGTACCAAGCAGTAGAACTCACATCGCTGAAGTTTTCAGTTGCTGTGCTGTTTTCCAAGTTCAACGCACGAACCAGCATCTTGGCGAATTCCGCACGGGTAACATTGTTCTTAGGAGCAAACTTACCATTTCCGATACCTTCAATCGCACCCTTAGCAGCTACGACTTGAATT
Organism: Paenibacillus sp. IHBB 3054; assembly: GCF_051594305.1. Taxonomy (NCBI): domain Bacteria; kingdom Bacillati; phylum Bacillota; class Bacilli; order Caryophanales; family Paenibacillaceae; genus Paenibacillus; species Paenibacillus sp. IHBB 3054. Next base: position 91,472 of record NZ_JBOFBG010000016.1, read on the forward strand.
TGTCTTCCAGCCCAAGCTTGAACTTTAGCAATATCACTAAAGCTTACCTTGTTCTCTAGAACAGCATAGGAAGAGAACGTATCACGCGGTTCAACAATATGTTCGCCGTCCAGCACGCCACCTTGGAATTGCAGATCACTGTATACAACTTTTGCTACGGATAGCAGTTCTTTATCAAGACCTGTAGTATCCTTAAGCGGCAGTTTAATAGTCAGCGGTTGTTTAAATGTTGTTGTAGCCACGCCACCAACTGTCAAACCGAAGTCGTATACTTTAGAAGCCAGTTTCAACTTGGAAATCGAAGTTACCGTAGCATCTTCACCTGTTGTAGTAGTCAAAGTAACAGCATCGCTGAATTGTGCTACCGGAATAGTTACAGTCAATCCGTTAAAAGTAATAGCGATGTTCGCGATACCTTTAGTTTTAGCAGCTTCAATAATCACTTTGGACAACGGAACCTTTACAGTCTTAGCATTCACTGTTCCGAGGTTCAATGTTAAGGTAAGACCGGTTTTTCCAGGGTTTGCAGCCAGAAGGGCATCAAATGCTTTGAGTACATCGGCGTCAACCAGATTCAATGTAGCCACATCGCCCACAATGCTTACAAGCTTGGATACATCATAGATACCCGGTGTAGCAGTAGGATTAGTGACTACTGTACCACCAGTACCGCCACCAGTACCACCACCGTTATTACCGCCATTGTTGCCGCCAGCTTGGAGGTATGTGTTGTAATATGCTCTTGCAAGTACCAATAGCGCAGCTTTTTCTTTAGTAACAGATGGTTCATTTTGCAGCTTGTTTTTCACCGCTGCAAGATCCGCTCTAGTTACTCCAAACTTATTGAGCCCGTTAAGCACACCATTAACAGTAGAGGAACCCACTGCAACTTTAAGAGTAGCTTCTTTAGCTTGTTTGAAAAGAGCACTATTCTCGTCTTGCAGCGCTGCAAGAATCACAGCTTCACTTTGTCCCTTGAAGAGAGGAATCAATGTTTGTTCAACACCGTTTGCACCGAAGATGGAAGTGTATACTTCATCAACAGTTAGGTTAGGCAGACCAATTTCTCCAGCAATCTTCTTCACCAAGTCTTTGTAAGCCTGGTAGTTCTCAGACTTCTGAATGTCAGTTACTGCTGAATACTCAGGAGTATATACAGATGTAACGATCTCCACATAAAGTTTGTGTAACAGAGATTTGTCAGCCTGTGTCAGGAAAGTCAACTTATCCGTCACGGGAGCAAAATCCGCTTCCAATTGTGCTTGAGTCAAGCCCTGAAGCTCTCCACGGAAATCACGCAGGATTTGTTTGTCCGCATCTGCCAAAGTTGCGTACAACACATTTGCACGATCTTTCAAAGCTGTAAAAATCACGTCATTGCTAGATGCCGCAGATGCAACGCCATTCAAATGTTTAGCCAAACCTTGGCTGCTGAAAGGGAAGCCTGCTACAGATGCTGCTGCCATACTTACTGCTAGTGTTGATACTGCTAATTTTTTCTTCAAAGTCACTTTTCATCCACCTCTTTGTATGTAGTGTTGAATCTGTTACTGCTGTTGCTGTTAGAATAGGTCATACTAAGCCAACTCTATTCAAATAAAATGTAACAATAACCCAGTATTACCCATTCTACCACTATTCGAGAGATTGGTCACGCTTTACGAGAAAATATTCCGAAGATTTTTTGACTTTTTTTGCGGGAACCCGTATAAAGCACTCGAACTAGCTCTTCGTTGGCGATAATTCTCTGTGAATTGTGGCGAAAACAGTCGGAAACGGCAGCCCCCAGTTCTTTCTCCACAACGTTGTAAGCTTCACTGAGACCAAAAGGTCGATGACGGCTGTCATGCGCATCGGAAGCGATCACATGAACCGCGTTTCTTCGACATAGATCGAGTGAGAGCTTCTGCAGTTTGTTTCCAAAGACTCCGGCAATACTCTGTGCTGTGACTTGCCCTAGTGCTCCCAGCTCTATTAATCTTTCTAATTTGGCGGGATCATCAGCAATTTCAGCGTTGCGCTCCGGATGGGCAATGACTGGGACAAAACCTTGAATCATAAGCTCATGGCAAGTTTCCTCCATGCTGCGCGGTACCCGAGAAGAAGGCATTTCTAGCAATATATACTTTGATCCCGCAAGCGTCAGCAACTGGCCTTGTTCCAAATCAATTAGGAGATCCCCGTATATGCGGATCTCCTGACCAGGTAGTACTAGCAGGTTAATACCAGCCTGCTGAAGTCTCTCATTCAGAAGCTGCACAGCTTGTCCAATATTTGGAGCGGGATTCATATATACTCCATTGGCATGGTGAGGTGTAGCTATTGCCGTAGAAATACCATCCTTCTGGGCGTCCTGCGCCATGGCGAGAGCCGCTTCCCAGTCCGCAGCTCCATCATCCATAAAAGGTAAAATGTGGTTATGAATATCTATCATATACTTTTTATCGATCCTTTTCTAGCTTTATTTTATAGATTTTTCGCAAAAACACAACCATTTCACTGGGGAATAATCGCTAGAATTAATGTGTAATTTATTCCTACAATTCCAATTCTATCAAACGCTGGTTTATCGCTGCAAGTTTACCGTCAATTTCAACTATCATTTCATCGCTCTGGACGGTAAGTCTGCAATCTAATAAACTATCAATTTCGAGGCGCAGCGCCGCAATCTCGCGTTCTATAACGTCAGACTTAAAGAGAGTCATCATCTCCGATAAGGACTGTTTATGCTGATAGATCAGCTTGCTGCCATTAGCAGTAAGCTCTGAAATCCGGCGGACCGATCCACTCTCATAATAATACTCCATTGTGAATCCTTGATAAATCCTATTCACTGAACCAGACCCTTTATAAGTGACAAAAAGCTTGCGGACTGCATTATTCAGATGAGGGTTCACCACCCGGCAGGAAAACGTGCAGATATAGAGATGCCCCCGGCGTTCCACATTGAGGCGAATCGCTTCTCCCCCGTTTTCCTCCAATACAATCTCCTGTTCTCCACCTCCGAGAACCTTAACACGGTGGCTGATATAGCAGGTATCGGCTGTGAGCAGAAACTGGTTCATCTGAAATTCTGTCATTTGCAAAGTTGTATTCACATATTCCGTCGCCAATCGCTGAGCCATAACCATCCCTCTATTCTTTATAGCAATCATTAGATTGATTATACAACGTAGAGCGGCGGGTTTCTCTCATGCTAGAACAGGCTAAAGACCGTTAATCCCTCTTATGGCGTGGAAATGGGAGAATAGGTGAGGAATTCGCATTGATCCTATGATATACGCATATTTCCCATATATCAGGACCAACTTATTCTTCAGAAGTATCTTCAGACTGAGATGCTTCCACGGGATCCTGGCTTTCCTGCTCATCCTCTATATCTTCTTCGGAAGGAAGGCAGTATCTCTCAATCAGTTCCCACAGTTCATCTTTGCCGAGGCCCAGCTCCGAGGAAAAGGAGATGAAATTATCCCCCGGCAATACACCGAGCTCCTGTTTCATAATTTTGATATGTTTTGGCCAGTGGGTCTTTGGAATCTTGTCCGCTTTGGTTGCCACCACGCAGAGCGGCAGATCATAATGCTTCAGCCAATCAAACATCATTTTATCGTTACTTGTGGGGGGGTGACGCAAATCCACTATAAGCAGAATGAGCCTTAGCGTGTCCCGCTCTGCCATATACTTTTCGACCATTTTTCCCCATGAGGCACGTTGGGTTTTGGAAACTTTGGCATACCCGTATCCGGGGAAGTCAACAAAATACATATCTTCGTTGACACGGTAATAGTTCATATGCTGTGTCTTGCCCGGTGTGGAGCTGGTACGGGCCAGATTTTTACGGTTAATCATCCGGTTGATCAGGGAGGACTTCCCTACGTTGGAGCGCCCTGCCAGAGCAATCTCCGGCAAGGCGTCAATTGGGTATTGATCAGGGCCTACGGCGCTGATGATAAATTCGGCATTGTTAACTTTCATAGGACTTCCTTTCTAATGCACACTACTCGGCGCTTCACTGCTAATTTCTGTATGATGTTCAACAAGCGCATGCTGCAGCACCTGATCCATATGGGATACAGGCACAAACTCCACATCGTTGCGTACGCTCTCCGGGATATCCTTGAGGTCGCGCTCGTTGTCCTTCGGAAGAAGAATTTTTTTGTAACCGGCACGGTGGGCAGCCAGCGATTTCTCCTTGAGCCCGCCAATCGGCAGGACACGCCCGCGCAGCGTAATCTCACCCGTCATTGCCACGTCTTTAGATACATAGCGTTTGGTCAGTGCGGAGATCAACGCAGTAGCAATGGTGATCCCTGCAGAGGGGCCATCCTTCGGTATTGCACCTTCAGGGATGTGAATGTGAATATCGTTCTTCTCATGAAAATCCGGCGCCAGTCCCAGCTCCTCCGCCTTTGAACGGGTATAGCTGAAAGCGGCCTGTGCCGACTCCTTCATCACGTCACCCAGCTGTCCTGTAAGCGTCAGCTTGCCAGTGCCCTGAACAACCGTTACTTCGATCAGCAGCGTGTCGCCTCCAACCTCGGTCCATGCCAGCCCGGTTACGGTGCCAATCTGATCCTCCAACTCGGCCATACCATAACGGTACTTCGATACACCGAGATAGTCCTTGACCTCACCCGGCAGGATACTGACTTGTATTTTCTCATCGGATACAATCTGCTTTGCTGCTTTGCGGCATAGTGCCGCGATCTGCTGCTCTAAATTACGTACCCCGGATTCCCGGGTATATTCGCGGACGATCTTCAGCAGGGTGTCGTCTTCAATGGACAACTGCTCATCCTCCAAGCCATGATTCTTACGCTGCTTCGGCAGCAAATAACGGCTGGCAATTTGCAGTTTCTCCAGTTCTGTGTAACCGGGAATGAAGAGCATTTCCATCCGGTCAAGCAGTGGACGTGGAATATTATGCACAGCATTCGCAGTTGTCACGAACATAACATTCGACAGGTCGAACGGCAACTCGACGAAGTGATCGCTGAATGTATTGTTTTGCTCCGGATCAAGCACCTCCAGCAGTGCCGCGGAAGGGTCGCCGCGGAAGTCCGCCGCCATCTTGTCGATTTCGTCGAGGAGAAAGACCGGGTTAACACTGCCCGCTGTCTTCATCCCCTGAATGATCCGGCCCGGCATTGCACCGACATAGGTGCGGCGGTGGCCGCGAATCTCAGCTTCATCCCGCACGCCGCCCAGAGAAATGCGCACGAACTTGCGGTTCAGTGAACGGGCAATCGAACGAGCTAACGAAGTTTTGCCGACACCCGGAGGTCCTACCAGACAGAGAATCGGGCCCTTCAGCTTCTTGACCAGCTTTTGGACGGCCAGATATTCCAGTACCCGTTCCTTCGGCTTCTCTAGACCGTAATGATCCGCATCCAGCACCTGCTCCGCCTTCAGAATATCCAAATCATCCTCTGTGGACTCGCTCCAAGGCAGACTCAGCAGCCAATCCACATAGTTGCGGATGACGCTGCCTTCCGCTGAGCTAGCTGGCATTTTTTCCAAGCGGTCGATTTCCTTCTCGATTTTCTCCTGCACACGTTCCGGCAGATTCTTTTCTTCCATCAGGCTGCGCAGCTCATCCGCTTCACCGGCCCGGCCTTCTTTTTCACCGAGCTCCTTCTGGATCGCTTTCATCTGTTCACGCAGATAATATTCCTTCTGGGTTTTCTCCATCTGTTTCTTCACACGCTGGTTGATTTTGCGCTCAAGTTCAAGCACTTCACGCTCATTGTTAAGGATATCGAGCAGCTTCTCCAGGCGTTTGCTGACATCAATGGTCTCCAGAATCTCCTGCTTATCCTTAATCTTCAGTGCCAAATGGCTCGTGATGACATCAGCAAGTCTTCCCGGCTCTTCAATATCGGAGACAGCAGCAAGCGTTTCTGGGGTGACTTTTTTGGACAAGGTGATGTAGTGCTCGAATTGGCTCAGTACCGTGCGCATTAAAGCGTCACTCTCCTGATCCACATCCTCCTGCTCTGGCAGCTCGCGCGCCATCACCTCGTAAAACTCCTCATTATCCATATAATGAATAATTTCGGCCCGCTCCACACCTTCCACCAGCACACGAATCGTGCCGTTGGGAAGCTTCAGCATTTGCCGCACATTCGCGACGGTACCGACCCGAAAAATATCTTCTTGTCCCGGCTCCTCAATATTCACTTCCGACTGTGAGCAGAGGAGAATCAGGTTATCTTCAACCATAGCTTTTTCCAGCGCCCGAACGGACTTCTCGCGGCCCACATCCAAATGAAGAACCATACTGGGGTACACAAGAAGACCTCTAAGGGGCAATAAAGGAAAACGACGACCTTTTGTTTTGTTTGGTATCATCGCTTTCGCACCTCCCATGGTTCTCAAGTAGTGTCATATGCATTCATTCTAACAAAAGCGGCATCAAAACACCAACAGGCTGCCTTTCAGTGTAACGTTCTACGTCTTTCCAGCATATCAACGCAGCAATTAGTATTTGCGGCTCCTATGTGGAATATGTCTGTTTGTGGATAAAGTGGACAAAAGGAACGGAAAATTGTGCTGAAATGTGGAATTCCATAAAAAAGAGCGACGGGTTTTCCGCCACTCTTTCGCTGTGCAGTAACATCTAATTCGCATTGCTTAAATTGCGATCAAACTTAATTTTGTAGATTATCTGCACAACCATCGCGCCCAACAAAACACCGGCAGAATCAATGGCTACGTCATACAGTCTGCCGTCACGTCCAAAGTATAATTGGAGCAGCTCTGTCAGCAGGGCAAAAGCAATGGATACAAGAATACTCAGGACGGTGCTCTTACTCCGTCTATAGAACAGGACTGCCAGCACAGCAAATCCTGAGAAATGTCCTATCTTTCTGATGATATACCCGGAGGTATACTTCAAATCCAGCGTCGTCAGTTCGTGGAAATCGGCTGAACCCAGCCAACGGAAAGATGGAACAGTGCCGTTCGCCCAAAAGCTGGAGTCAGAAGCACAGGTGAATACAAGTAACAGTATGGCCCATGCGATAAGCGCAACAGTTTTCATTACAATACCCACTTTCAATTACAGTGTTTCTAGTATCGCAGATTTTTAAGCAAAAATCTAATTTTGCATATCCCCTGCAGCATCAGCCTTAAAGAGCGAAGGTGACGCAGAGAACGTCTCGCCGGAGACTGCTGGCAACCTCACATCCGCGGTCTCTGCGCCGAACAGGTGACGGAATACCTCTTCCACCGTCTCCACCGGAATGACCCGAAGGGGTGCGAGGTCGGCGAATAAGGATTGCCAGTTTTCTTTCGGAATCAGCACAGTAGTTGCTCCAGCCTGAAAAGCTGCCTCTACCTTGGCGATTACGCCGCCGACTGGCTTCACACGTCCGTGAATCCCGATCTCACCGGTGATGGCAACAGTGTTGTCAACCGGCAGACGGCGGATTGCGGAGACAATGGCAACAGCCATCGCCACTCCAGCGGATGGACCGTCAATCGGGGTACCACCGGGAAAGTTTACATGCAGATCGTAACGGTCCGGCTCCAAATTCATCGTGCGCAGGACCGTCAGCACGTTCTCTACAGATCCTTTGGCCATACTCTTGCGACGGATCGTACGCGATCCCCCGCCAATCTCTTCTTCATCGACCACACCGGTAACGTTTAGCCGCCCCTGACCGCTAGCAGGTGCAGCCGAAACTTCAATCTCCAGCAAAGTACCCATACCAGGACCATACACCGCCAGGCCGTTGACCAGCCCTATCTGCGGCGATGATGGAATCTTGCGTTCCGTCCGCAGCGGTAACTGACTGCTGCCAGCCACCCATTCTACGTCGGCCGCTGTCAGAGTGTCACGTTGTTCGGTCAAGGCCAGCCCTGCGGCGAGTTGAATCATATTGACGGCTTCCCGGCCATTAGTGGCATATTGCTGCACCACAGTCACAGCTTCCGGGCTTGGCTTCAGACCAATTTTCTGAATCGCATCACGCCCGATCACCGCGATCTCATCAGGCAGCAATGGACGGAAATAGATTTCCATGCAGCGTGAACGCAGCGCCGGTGAAATTTCATCAGGAGAACGTGTGGTTGCTCCGACGAGACGAAAATCGGCTGGCAGACCATTTTGAAAAATATCATGGATATACGCAGGTGTATTGCTGTCCTCGGAATTGTAATAGGCGCTTTCCAGCAGCACTTTGCGGTCTTCAAGTACTTTTAGCAGCTTGTTCATCTGAATGGGGTGAAGCTCACCGATTTCATCCAAAAAAAGAATCCCGCCATGCGCCTTGGTCACAGCTCCCGGCTTCGGCTGGGGCACGCCTGCCACTCCCATTGCACCTGCCCCTTGGTAGATCGGATCATGCACTGAGCCAATTAGCGGATCGGCGATTCCCCGTTCATCAAAACGGGCTGTTGTCGCATCAATTTCTGTAAATTTGGCATCACTTTTGAAGGGGGACAGCACATTTTTTTTCGCTTCCTCCATGACGACACGGGCAGCAGCAGTCTTGCCGACTCCCGGAGGCCCGTAAATGATGACATGCTGCGGATTGGCGCTGCACAGCGCCGCCTTCAGGGCGCGCAGCCCATCCTTTTGCCCGACGATATCTCCAATGGAGGCCGGACGCGTCTTTTCCGAGAGCGGTTTGGTTAAAGAAATCATCCGCATCTTCCGCAGCTTATCCAGCTCCTTGCGCGACTCACGATCCACCGCCGTCTTATTGGTCTTCTGTCCCCGCAGCAAATTCCAAAAATAAACGCCGATAACCAGCGCGAAAAAGAGCTGCACGATCATCAGCAATATGCTCAATGAGCTTAATTCCATAGGTCATCCTCCCATTTCATTCAGTCTACCTGGTCTATACCGTTGGCTACTACTAGGTAGTATAGCCGTTTCGGTCATTCGTAAACGCAGTGTAGACAGTATTTATGAAAGATTAACTAAATTTTGGATAATAATTCAGGGTTATGACCGAGGGCCAGATTGACGGGATGGTATTTGAATTTTATAGCTGAATGTTACAGGAATGAATACGGGGGTGATGTAGGAAAATGTATGGGCGGATAAAATCAGTAATGTGTTGGGCAATCGTAATGAAGGTTAGGCGCAGATCGCCTTCGTGCTAATGCTGCACGTAGGGGCAAGAGAGGCCGGATGATTATCGTTGTTGAGGGTGATAGAGCGTTGCTGCTGAAATCTAACTAAGCGTTGCTGCGAGCGCTAGACCGTTGATAAGGATGTCTTACATTGCTGCTGCGGGTGATATGATAGTTCCTTGATGCGACGTCTTGGCGTTGCTGCGGCCACTAGTCGTTGATGTGCACCACTAAACGTAGCTGTAACTGGGCGATAGTACGTTGATGCGACGTCCTCGCGTAGATGCGCCAACAGTTGTTGATATGCACCACTAAGTGTAGCTGTAGCTGGGGATAGTACGTTGATGCGACGTCCTCGCGTAGTTGCGGTCACCAGTCGTTGATATGCACCACTAAGTGTAGCTGTAGCTGGGGATAGTACGTTGATGCGACGTCCTCGCGTAGTTGCGGTCACCAGTCGTTGATATGCACCACTAAGTGTAGCTGCTGCGGGCCATACATTGAGCAGCCTCACAAACTTTTGAACAGACTTTTTACCAAAGGGAAATACTCCCTCTATTTCAAGTGATTTGTTCTATATAGCTGAAATAGAGGGATATCCTCCCTATATTTTTAAAGATTATTGTGAAATCAGCCTCTCCATTAAAAGTTAGCGGGCAAATTCCCCGCAACTTGTAAGCACGAGCATATCACAGCAAATTTATAGGGTACATTTCCCGCTATCCCGTGAATTTAACTGTTCTTCGCTTACTAAAATCCTCCATCCTATTTCTCCATGTTCGACTCACTCACTCTACTATTCCCAGTAACTGAGAACATTGCGCGCCAGCTCATACCTTACCCTCCGGACACCATCGCCACGTTTTGCAGGCGTCAGCCAACCTTTTTCACTTAACTTATACAACATGTGCCGGGCCGTTTTAGGATCGAGTGAGAAATATTCAGCTACATCCTGCGGTCGTACGGTTCCTGCCTGACGGATTACAAAACGCATAACCTCTCTCTCAACCAGCAGCAACTTCTCCACTGGAACAGCTGGTGCTATATATCTGCTCAACACCATGCGCAGTAAGGTAACACATAATTCAGGACGCTGCTCCACATCGTCGTAGGCAAAGGAGATGACTTGGTAACCCATTGCACACAGAAACGTTTCGCGGTTCAACTCATTGCTATATTTCTGTCTGTCCATATCCTTTACATGTGCAGCATAACCTTTGATCTCCAACAGGAGTCTGAACGTTCCCGGCAAAAATGCAAAATCAGCAAAATAGGAACGGCCGCGCCAGTCCATGACTTCATATTCCGGATGAAGATCGCAGAAGTCACCACGCAGCGGCCCCCATACATTTTGCAGAAATAATGCTTCGGCATGCCGATGCCCCCTCTCCAGCCTCCCCCTTCGCTCTCCGCTCCTAGAATCTAGATGATGCTGAATAAACTCTTCAATATTCGGCTTGTGATTCATATCCGCTAATCCCCCTTTGGTTATACAAAATAAAAAACGCCCCATTTCACCACCGGATCACCCGTGGTGCAATGGGACGTTTTTCGTCACCTTGCTTGATGCTATAAAAAAATTAGGAGCAACTATCTATACTTAGAGGGAAATACGCCCGCTATTATATCCAGAATGCTTGTTTCTCAAGCAATAAAGGGAATACTGCCCTTTAATTATTTCTAAATCTCCGAATCGTCCTAAGATGATTGAATTAAAGGGACGAATTCCCCCTATATTCTTCATTCCCTTGAATAATACAAATTAACGGGAGTATTTCCCCTTAGTAAATTTAATTAGTGCAATTATAGTATAGCCAAACTGCAGAGCAACGAGTTCCAATCAGCAACTGAATGAAGGATGATTAGATAAAAGGAGTCAGCTTGTTCGACTGGTTAGAATAAGTTCTACTATTCTTCCGGAGTACCCACACCTATAGCAGGAGCCAGTCCAGCATGCTTGCGGCCGGGGATTTCACCCGTTGCTTCAAAGTGGGCGACAATGATGTCGATTTCCTTCTTCAGTTCGGAGACCAGCTCTGCTTCAGGAACCTTGCGAATCATTTTTCCGTAACGGAACAGCAGTCCCTCACCTCGGGCACCGGCGATGCCGATATCGGCTTCACGGGCTTCTCCGGGGCCGTTAACGGCGCAGCCCAGCACCGATACTTTGATCGGCACCTTCAGCTTGGAAATATACTCTTCTACTTCGTTGGCGATGGAGAAGAGATCAATGTCCAGGCGTCCGCAGGTCGGACACGAGATCAAGGTAGCAGCGTTGGAGATCAGACCAAAAGTCTTGAGCAGTTCACGCGCTACCTTCACTTCCTCGACCGGATCGGCACTGAGCGAGATCCGCACGGTGCTGCCGATGCCCATAGAGAGCAGTGCCCCGATACCTGCCGAGCTCTTCACGGTTCCGGCGAACAACGTGCCGGATTCCGTAATGCCCAGATGCAGCGGATAAGGAATGACTTCCGCCGCCTTGCGGTAAGCCTCGATAGCCATAGGTACATCCGAAGCCTTCAGGGAAACGATAATGTCATGGAAATCGAGTTCCTCGAGAATTCCAATATGATAAAGTGCGCTCTCGACCATGGCTTCCGGAGTCGGATAGCCGTATTTCTCGAGCAAGTGGTTTTCCAGCGAACCGGCGTTTACGCCGATACGGATCGGAATTCCTTTTTCTTTGCAGGCTTTGACTACAGCTTCCACCTTGTCGCGGCGGCCGATGTTGCCGGGATTGATCCGGACCTTGTCGATGCCGTTCTCAATAGCCAGCAATGCCAGCTTATAGTTAAAATGAATATCCGCTACAAGCGGAATATGAATTTGCTTCTTGATTTCCTTGATCGCGGCAGCCGCTTCTTCATTGTTGACAGTTACGCGCACGAGTTGGCAGCCCGCTTCCTCCAGCCGCAGGATTTCAGCGACCGTAGCTTCCACATCAGCGGTTTTGGTCGTACACATGCTTTGAATAGCAACCTCATTGTTTCCCCCGATAATAACTCCGCCAACATTGACAGGACGGGTCTGGTGTCTCAAGAACATGGTTTTCTCCCCCATAACGATCAAAGCTCCACCCCCACCGCTCCCGCTTTGTGAAGCGGGATAGCGGCAAAAAGGTGGAGTCTGTGAATTGTATTGTTTAATTAGGCGCTTTCTTCCTTCTTCTTGTCTTTCTTGATGCCCAGCTCAGGCAACGCCTTCTCTTGAACGACCTGCTCCGTAATCACGCAGTCCTTGATGTCATCGCGTGAAGGAACCTCATACATCACATCAAGCATAATACTCTCTATGATTGCACGCAGACCACGGGCACCCGTGTTACGTTTGATGGCTTCCTTAGCGATGGCTTCAAGCGCCAGCGGTTCAAATTTCAGCGCGACATTGTCCATTTCCAGCAGCTTGATATACTGCTTGGTGAGCGCATTTTTCGGCTCGGACAGGATGCGCACCAACGTATTCTCATCAAGCGGCTCTAGCGTGGAGATTACCGGCAGACGGCCGACAAACTCAGGAATGAGACCGAATTTGAGCAGGTCTTCAGGCAATACCATGGACAGGTATTCGCCTGTCTTCAGGTCCTTTTGACCTTCAACAGCAGCGTTGAAGCCGATGACTTTTTTGCCGATACGGCGTTTGATCATTTGCTCCAGACCGTCAAAAGCACCGCCAACGATGAACAGGATGTTCGTCGTGTCGATTTGGATAAACTCCTGGTGGGGATGCTTGCGTCCGCCTTGCGGTGGTACGGAAGCTACAGTGCCTTCCAGAATCTTCAGCAGGGCCTGCTGTACACCTTCACCGGAAACGTCGCGTGTAATGGACGGATTCTCGGATTTGCGTGCTACTTTATCAATTTCATCAATATAGATAATGCCGCGTTCGGCTTTTTCCACATCATAATCCGCAGCCTGGATCAGCTTCAGTAGAATGTTCTCAACATCCTCACCCACATAGCCCGCTTCCGTAAGGGAAGTGGCATCTGCAATAGCAAAAGGAACGTTGATAATCTTCGCCATGGTCTGCGCCAGCAGCGTTTTACCCGAACCTGTTGGACCGAGCAGGAGAATATTGCTCTTCGTCAGTTCAACGTCTTCGATCTTGCTTTGGCTGTTCACACGCTTGTAGTGATTATATACAGCAACGGAGAGCGATTTCTTCGCCTGCTCCTGGCCGATTACGTATTGATCAAGAATATCACGGATTTCCTTTGGTTTCGGGATATCCTTCAGGTCCAGCTCTTCCTCATGGCCGAGCTCTTCCTCCACGATTTCCGTGCACAGCTCGATGCATTCGTCACATATATAAACACCAGGTCCTGCTACAAGCTTACGAACCTGCTCTTGTGATTTGCCGCAAAAAGAACATTTCAATTGCCCTTTTTCATCATTAAATTTAAACATCTTACCACCCCTTTAAGATATGATCGGTGAAGAGAGTACCTGGTCAATAAGCCCATATTCCTTCGCTTCTTCCGCGCTCATGAAGTTATCGCGGTCCGTATCCCGTTCGATTTTTTCAAGGGGCTGACCTGTGCGATCCACATATATTTGATTCAGCTTATGTCTAGTCTTGAGGATCCAGTCCGTGTGAATCCAGATATCGGATGCCTGCCCTTGAACGCCGCCGAGCGGCTGATGAATCATGACCTCACTGTTGGTCAGCGCGTATCTTTTGCCCGGAGCTCCAGCAGTAAGCAACAGCGATCCCATACTGGCTGCCATTCCTACACAAATCGTAGAAACATCGGGTTTGATGTATTGCATCGTATCATATATACCCATGCCGGCTGTCACAGAACCACCAGGCGAGTTGATGTACAGGTGAATGTCTTTTTCGGGGTCATCTGCTGCCAGGAACAACAACTGGGCAATAATCAGATTGGCGACATCATCGTCAATTGCATTGCTCAGGAAGATGATGCGATCCTTAAGCAATCTGGAATAGATATCGTATGACCGTTCTCCCCGACTTGTGGATTCCACAACCATTGGTACCAGACTCATGCCACCAACCTCTTTTCTCTATACAGATTAGTCTTTCCGTTCAGAAATATTTTAACACGTTCAAGGCGGTATGTCATTTTTTCACTGCTGAGGAAATCCGCATTGGTCATGTGCCTGCCATTATAGCGCAATTTCAGACACATTGCCAATCCTCTGTTCGGTTATGTACCTCCAAACGCCAGCACCCGATAAAAATAAGGCACGTAACAAACTTACGTGCCTTATCAACTGTCTATGGAGGCCGTACTACTGCTTGGCCGTTCTAGGTAAAATGTAGCTCCAGAAAATATTACTCAGCGCTTGTTTCTTCAGCAGCTTCTTCAGTTGCTTCAACTTCCACGCTGCTGGATACGAGCAGTTCAATGGTCTTGCGCAGCGAAATTTCTTCGTTCAAGCTGCTCAGGGAACCGTTAGCTGCAAGGATACTGCGGATTTCTTCAGGAGAACGTTTGAAGGATTCAGCCATGGAAGCGAGCTCTTGGTTCACTTCTTCTTCGGAAACTTCGATCTTCTCTTCCTTCGCGATCACTTCAAGCACAAGGTTGTTGCGGACGCGTTTTTCGGCATCGTCTTTCATTTGGCTCTCAAGATCTTCACGGGTTTGACCGGAGAAGCTGAGGAACATATCCATGTTCATGCCTTGTTGGCGAAGACGGTTGTCGAAATCGCGAACCATGTTTTGAACTTCGCTGGCGATCATCGCTTCAGGAATTTCCACTTCAGCATTTGCTGCTGCTTTGTCAACTACTGCAGTTTCACGAACGCCTTTCAGTTCTTCCTGTTTGCGGGATTCAAGTTGTGCTTTCAGATCTGCTTTGTATTCTTCCAGTGTGTCGAATTCACTTACATCTTTGGCGAACTCATCGTCCAGGGCAGGAAGCTGTTTGCGTTTGATTTCATGCAGCTTCACTTTGAATACAGCAGCTTTGCCTGCAAGGTTCTCTGCATGGTAAGCCTCAGGGAAAGTAACTTCTACATCCTTGAAATCACCAGTGGACATGCCTACAACCTGCTCTTCAAAACCAGGGATGAAGGAGTTGCTGCCAAGTTCCAGGGAATGACGTTCTGCTTGGCCGCCTTCGAACTGCACGCCATCTACGGAACCGTCAAAGTCAATTACAGTGATATCGCCATTAGCTGCCGCTTCATCTTCAACAACAACCAGTTCAGCATGACGTTCTTGCAGACGTTTCAGTTCGGCATCCAGCTCTTCTTCTGTAACTTCAGCTTTTTGAACCGGAACTTCCAGGCCTTTGTACTCGCCCAGCTTCACTTCAGGCTTAACAGTGATCTTCGCTTTGAAAATAAATGCTTGACCTTTAGCGAATTGCTCGATGTCCACTTCAGGACGGTCTACCGGGAAAATGTCGGTTTGCTCAACAGCTTCGCCGTAAACTTCTGGAAGAAGAATGTCGATGGCATCCTGGTACAGGCTTTCTACACCAAAACGGGATTCAAAGATCGGCCGAGGCACTTTACCTTTACGGAAACCAGGTACGTTTGCTTTCTTAACCACTTTATTAAAAGCTTTGTCGAGTGCTGCAGCTACGCGTTCTGCTTCCACTTCGACTTCAAGAACTCCAAGGTTCTTCTCTATTTTTTCCCAAGTTGCCTTCATAATATACTTTTCCCTCCAAAAATAGGTTACATGTTTACTTTAAATAATCACGCAATTCACGCACAGAATAACCACTATATTATATACAACATCGCTTTATTTATCAAGTAGAGAACTCTTTACAAATCCTTTGAGAGAACGATAGGCTCCTTCAAATTGAAAGCGCATGCCGCCCGTTATCCCGTACATCCCGCGTGTTTCTTCCTCCTGCCGCGTTCCGTTCAGGCTCTCTGACACCATTTGATGCAGCGCACCCGCCCAAATATCGAGCAGCGCATCCTCTCCGTCCAACAATTTTCGATATTCGGCCGAACCGTAAATCGACATGATAAACTGTCCCCAAAGCTCTTGGGCAAAATAATAAAGTGTAGGCTCATGAACCTCCGCCTGCTCAGCCACCCGTTCCATCACTTGGCTCACCTGCAGCGGGAAATCCTCATTTTGCAGCGGTACCGTCTCAATCTCCACAATCGACGCTTCCTGTCCGCGCATCAGCTTAATGGTTCCCTGTGCACCGCGCCGCCGGAGGGTCTGCAGTGTACGGAATTGCAGCAGCGGATGAACCGTTGCCTTCTCCAGCCAGTCTGTCAGCGTCTCGTCGACATGTCCGCCCTCCAGATAAGAAAGCTGCTCCAGTGCCAGGATCGTCGCTTCGGACAGCGGCTCGTTCATGATACGCTTCAATAACTTATCAGGATAATCCGCATCCTCTTCCTGCTTCGATTTAGCCAGTATGCGGGCCATGTCCTCTTCCTTAAGATCCTGCTCTTCACCGGGAGCGGCATCTTTCGCATCTCCGCCCTGAGCAGCGTATGGAAAGGCCGCCTCCAGCCAACTAAGCAGCGACTGCCATTCCTCGTAGTGCCGCTCTTCCTGACCTTGGCATTGCAGCAAAAAGCGCAGCAGTTCCATCGCTTCCCCGTAACGTTCACTCTCCAGCATCACCGTGAGCTGAATCTGATAGTAATCCAGCGTCTTCGGAAACAGCACGACATTCTCTTTGGCAGGGGAATTCGAATGACTAATGAGGGCACCTCCTTTTCTCCGAACCTTAGTCAATTGTAGATTATAGCATATCCCGGCTAGGTTTCAAAAAAACAAGTTGAAAAAGTCATCTATGTATGATAACATAATTTTTGCTTGCTTTTCGCACAAGCTAATATGTCCCGGTAGCTCAGTTGGATAGAGCATGCGCCTTCTAAGCGCACGGTCGGGGGTTCGAATCCCTTCCGGGACGTCCTTTCAGAAACAGCCTTCCTTCGGGGAGGCTGTTTCTGCGTTCAGGCGAGCGGAGCCCGCTGCGGGCTGGCGCTTCCAAGAACGCGATGCAGTTCGGAATTAGAATGTCGGGAACACGAAGTCAGCTGGACGTTGGCGTGTCCGGCAACGCAATACCTCCTGACTGGACGTTAGGGATCTAGAATCGTGAAGCCCACTGGGGTTCGTTTGACGTCTGGAACGACGAGTGAAGCCCGTTGGGGATTCGTTAGACGTTTGGAACGACGAGTGAAGCCTGTTGGGAATTCGTTAGACGTTTGGAACGACGAGTGAAGCCTGTTGGGAATTCGTTAGACGTTTGGAACGACGAGTGAAGTCCATTGGGTGGACTACCATATCTCTGAATGAGGTCCGTTGAGTGCTGAGCGAACACAAACGAAAATACTAGTGCTTCAGTTCAGCGGCATCTCGGCTACTGCGGACTCAGGAGACGCTATTTAGTGAATTACCAGACATCCGGGGGAGTCGCGGACTCCAGAGTCGTTATTTAAAAGAAATTAACCTAAATCGGGGATTCCAGCACAAATAACGGCACCTCAGTCCGGATGCGCCTAAAAACAGCCTGATCTCCAGTAATAAGGACTCTTGGGTCCGAAGCGGGTGAGAAATAGCACCTTTCGTCAGTAGATACAGATTCCGCTTGAATTCTTTCCTTGTCCTCCTTCCTTTAACGCCTCGAGCTCCATGCATAAAAAGAAACAACCCCGCCTGATAACAAGCGGGGCATTTGTCTATTTAACGGCTGCGTTTATCCTACTGGTTAAATTCACCTACCGGGCCTAATCTACCGGTTGCGTTTAACCCGCTGTCTGCGTTTACCTGCCGCCTAAGTTTCTCGACTACCTTCGTTTATACAGCAACGGTTAGCTGCGCATGTGAAAATCAAATCGCTTTATGGAAACGCCAGCTTGCCCATCACTGTCGGACGGGACGCTCCTGTGGCCGAAGGAAGATTATTGGCGACTCCGTGCATGAAATCATTGCCCAGCAAGGCGAAAATAATCGCCTCCTTCGCGTCGTCGCTGAAACCCAGCACACTTGAGGTTATTACAGCCTGTTCCGGCAGCAGGTGCTGAAGCATAGCCAGCAGCGCAGCATTGTGCGCACCGCCGCCGCTGACGATGACCTCGTCAATTTCGCATACAGGGAATACGTACCTCAGATAACCTTCCGCTATCGTCCGCGCGGTAAATGCGGTGGCAGTGGCTACAATATCTGCATCGTTCAAGCCGCGTGTCCGGGCCAGGGTCACAAACTGTTCGGCATAAGCTTTGCCGAAGACTTCCCGGCCTGTAGACTTGGGTGGCTTCAGTGCAAAATAAGGGTGCTCCATCATTTGATCCACCAGCATTTCGTCCGGTGTTCCCTGCGCGGCCCAAGATCCTCCGTCATCATAAGTCATTTGTCCGTTGCTCAGCCGATATACAGTCTGATCAATGACCATGTTTCCGGGGCCTGTATCGAAGGCAAACACATCCTCCGGACCCGCTGCGGCAGGAAGTGCTGTACAATTCCCGATTCCTCCAATATTCTGCAGCAGCCGTCCTTTCTCCGGATGCCGGAACAGAATCAGATCTCCATAAGGTGCCAGCGGCGCTCCCTGCCCGCCAACTGCCATGTCACCCGGGCGGAAATCCCCGACCACAAGCCGGCCTGTTTCCTTGGCCAGTACAGACAAGTCGCCAAGCTGGAGCGTGGAACGGACCAGAAGCGGATCATCGGTTGCCGCTTCCGGGATATGCCACACGGTCTGGCCGTGGGAGCTGATGAGATCAATCTCATCAAGCTCCATTCCGGCACTGCGTACCGCTTCTATGGCCGCCTCGGCAAACCGTTCCGCCAGATATACGTTCATACCACATACTAGGTCCACAGATGAATGTTCTATCGTGCATAGCTCTTTCAGCCGCTCCCGAAGCCCGTCGTCATAGGGCACAGAGGAATAATGCAGCAGTTCAGCCTTGGCAACCAGTCCGCTTCCTTCTATTGAGACTATTGCTGCGTCAATGCCATCCAGCGAAGTGCCGGACATCAAACCAACAACGACAGATTTTTGTTTAGTCCAGAGCGGGCCAATCATAAGCTAAGGCCCCATCCCGCCGGATATTTATCCCCAAGCGATACCGGCAGTCGTCCCTGAAACGGAATTTGCCCGAGCAATGCTTTGGCTGCACTTTCCAGCGCAAGCGGACGCCCTTCATATGCAGCGGTATAAGTCTCTATCTCCGGCATTGCCAGCAGGTCATAAGGATTGCGCAGGGCAACAACCGCAAGCGGCTTGCCAAGCGCCCGCAAGGATTCCACCAAATTGCATTGATCGGGATTAAACTGCGCATTGTAGGTGCCGACAACGATCTGCTCAATGTCCTCAACCCGCGCTACCTCCAGCAGGTCAGCAGCATAGCTGGCAATATCTCCTGCCGGAACGACACGGTCAATGCAATCCAGACCATATTTACTCAGCATCGTACCAAGTCCCGCGGTTTCGCCAAAAGCTTCATCCACAAGAGTGGCTACTACAGGCGCTGCCGTAACTGCTAGCGTCTTTTTCCGTTGTAGGGGAAGCACAGAGGATTGATTGCGGACCAGGGTGATGCTGGCTTCACTGATACGGCGCGCCACTTCTACATGAGGGGGAGCTTCCAGCAGGCTGAGACCTGCATATGCTGCGGCAGAGCTGACCACGTGTCCGTATTCAACATCCATCGCAACGGTATTTGCAGCATCCCCGTCTTCAATCTCAGAATGTTTGGAACCCCCAGCACTTGTGTCTTCTGCACTCACTGCTCCAGCGCCTTCTGCACTTGCAGCCGTTGAACCCGCTGCCGAAGAATCCGCAGCATCGGAATCCGCTGCTCCGTCCCCCTCAACAGGTCCGGCTGCGATCACACCCCGCTTCACCTTCAGCGCGAGCAGCCGCCGCACCGAGTCGTCAATGCGGGTTTCGCTGATTCTGCCTTCAGCGACCGCATGAAGGATAGCCTCAATGGCAGCCAGCTGACGGTCAGCGCGGTGGCTGATTAGAACGATATCAGCCCCGGCTTCAATGGCCAGCACCGAAGCTTCAACGGTGCCGTAGTGCTCGGCGATGGCGTTCATCTCCATGCAATCGGTCATAATAATCCCGCCGTAGCCTAGTTCTTCTCGTAGCAGACCGGTCAGAACCGCCTTCGAGAGCGTAACCGGAAGCTTCTCCTGCTCAAGTGCCGGGAAGTAGATATGCGCCGACATCATGGCATCCACACCTTCGGCAATCGCTCTGCGGAAAGGAACCAGCTCTACGCTGTCCATACGCGCCCGGTCATGTCTAACGGTTGGCAGATCCAGATGGGAATCCACATCGGTATCGCCGTGGCCCGGAAAATGTTTAGCCGTAGCCGCGACACCTGCATCCTGAAATCCGCGGATCGTCGCTGCGCCATAATCGGCTACCTTCTCCGGCGATTCGCCGAAGGAACGGACGCCGATCACCGGATTCCGGGCATTATTGTTCACGTCCAGCACAGGAGCATAATTCAAATTAATGCCCATGGCGCTCAGTTCCCGCCCGCTGATCAAAGCCGCCTGATAGGCATCCTCTACCGAACCGGCCGCTGCGATAGCCATTCCGCCGGGCATAAGCGCCACGCCTTCAGTAATACGGGCGACCATACCGCCTTCCTGGTCGATGGAGATCCAGAGAGGAGCCTTGCCGCCTTCCGCTGCAGCCTGCTGCAACTCAGCGGTCATTCTGGCTACCTGCTCCGGCGTCTCTACGTTGCGGGCGAAGTAAATGACGCCGCCGATCCCGCCTTTTGCAACAAGCTCGCGAATTCCGTCGTCCGGCACAGCGGTTCCTTCGAAACCGCACATCAGCATTTGCCCGATTTTGTCACTGAGACTCATTTCGGCGACCACCATATCAAGGCCGCTCTCTTGTACTGCTGCCTCACGCCAATCCATTGCCACCGCCTGCCTTCCCCAAATCAGATTTTAGCTATTCATACAGAAGATAAGGCTTCCGCAACATCAGCCATCTATCGTTTTCTTCCTGCCATTGTCCAATGATTTCCCGCAGCCCCTCTGCTGTGCCAATACATCTGCGCACCGCTTCGCCGCCGGTCAATAAATCAATGAAGTATCTACCGCCTTCTATCGGCGGAGCAAGCCACTGAAATTGCTCCGGATAGAGTGAACACACCTCATGCAGCATGACAAGTCCGGTACGTACGGATTCATAAGCCTTGGGCTCAGTCACGAATAATCGCACACCGCCGCATAGTTCTCCTTGATGTTTGGAGAAGGTCGGTGTTGCATACACAGGATGGAAGTGCACACCCGGAAGCTGATGTTTCTCCATCGCTTCGGCAAACAATGCCCCATCCAGCCATGGTGCGCCAACCCACTCAAACGGGCGGGTGGTTCCCCGACCTTCTGAGAGATTCGTTCCTTCAAAAAAGCAGGTTCCAGCATAAACTCTCACCGTGTCAATCGTCGGCACATTGGGGGAGGGCATCATCCACGGGAGACCCGTGTCCATAAATTCCAGCTGACGATTCCAGCCTTCCAGCGGAATGACATCCAGCACACAGCCAATTCCTCTCTTGCCGTTCGCCATAAGCGCCAATTCCCCGATGGTCATCCCCGTGCGGATCGGCATGGACCAGGCGCCAACCATAGATTCGTAGCCAGCCTTCAAAAGCCCGCCTTCGCTGCCGGTTCCGCCAAGCGGGGCAGGACGGTCGAGTACGAGCAGGCTTTTACCGTTTTCCGCGCAGGCCTCCATCACATAAAGTAAGGTTGATACATACGTATAAAACCGCACGCCCAGATCCTGAATGTCAAAAATAAGCGTATCCACTTCATCCAGCATCTCAGGCACCGGCTTCTTATGCATCCCGTACAAGCTGTACACCGGAATCCCCAGCCCCGCGTCCAGCTCATCCGTGAATTTCACACCGGCTTGGTGCTGGCCGTATATGCCGTGTTCACACGCAAAAAGTGCCGTAAGTCTAGAAGATTCCAGACTCCGGCACACCTCCACACTGGAGCGGAAGTCCACCGTTATGCCGGTAGGATTTGTAACCAGCCCGATCCGCCGCCCATCCAGCAGCGGATGAGACAAACCTGAGGCCAGCCGGTCTACCCCGCAATTTACCTGTAGACTCATGACAATCCACCTCCGGCAATGACACCAGCGGATCTATCCACTCCGCACTTCACCTGTAGACTCATAACAGTCCACCTCCGGCAATGATGCCAGCGGATCTATCCACCCCGCAGCTTACCTGTAGGCGCATGACAATCCCCCTTCCGGCATATAGGAGTACAGAGGACAACCGCTGTGCATTATCCTCCGGTTCATAGCAATCTCCCGCCTGCATAGAGCTCACTCGTCTCAGGCACACCCTCCTGCTCATCATCCTCATCGGGATGAAGTACATTGTATGCAGCTTTATGCAGATAGACTGCAAGCATGCCGTTAAATAGCGCCATGAAACCTACTACAGTTACAGTCAGCATGATCCCCACAACCAACGCCTGGAAGAAGGCCCCGATAGTATAAGCCGGATAACGGAGGAACAGCTTGACGCTTTCCCCCATGGCCTTGAAGATGCCCATTCGGCGCTGAATCACCAGTTGCAGCGTGTAGAATTGAGAGACAAGCGCCATAGCGACAAAATAAGTCTGGAAAATGGCAATCGTCCAGCTTACCGCCCCGTCACGGCCTCCATAGAACCACCAGGTTGACCATAAAATCAGCACCAGCAAGGAGCATAGCAGACCGAACGCCACTGCCGGCCCAAAACCCTTGCGCGCACCGCTGAGCATCTCCCGGACACTCAGCTTCTTTCCCTCCGTTCTCCGGTGGTACGCATGGAACACACCGAAAAACAGCGGCATGTAAAGAAGCGGAATCAGGATAAATGACAACGCTATAGGCGCAAAGATGACCACTGGCACCAGCATAGCCGAACTGGCCAGACTGAGCAGCGCAATCGGCACAATCTCCCGGAATGACTCCACTCCCGTACTCACCAAGACTTGATTCAGTTTCTGCATTGCTTGTCTCCCCTTTCTACCTTGCAACCCTTATAGCCAGCTTGTTCTACCAGACAATTCTTTCTTCTGTTGCCGGATCGAAATAACGCGCTTTGCTGAGATCGAATATAAACTGCTTATCG
Source organism: Paenibacillus sp. IHBB 3054 (assembly GCF_051594305.1). NCBI lineage: Bacteria > Bacillati > Bacillota > Bacilli > Caryophanales > Paenibacillaceae > Paenibacillus > Paenibacillus sp. IHBB 3054. Next base: position 114,625 of record NZ_JBOFBG010000016.1, read on the forward strand.
AGATTATTGTAGGCTTTCGTCTCCGGATGAACCTTGGCGGTTACCGTTCGGCTGCCGATTTTAAAATAGACCAAATTCTCGGAACCCAGATGCTCTACTACCTTAATATGCGCCTGCATTTGATGTTCTGTAGAAACTCCCGGTGCGAAGTCATCGCCGTAGATATGCTCCGGGCGGATGCCAAGAATAATCTCTCTGTTGTTATAGCCTTTCAAACCGGCTGCCGCATCCTCTGACAGCAGGAATTCCGCACCATCAATAACTACACGTCCCTGTTCAATCCGGGCATCAATAAAGTTCATCGCCGGAGAGCCGATGAATCCGGCTACGAACATATTTTTGGGATTGGCATACAGCTCGGTCGGAGAAGCCACTTGTTGAATGACACCTTTATTCATAACAACAATCCGCTCACCAAGTGTCATTGCTTCTACCTGGTCATGCGTAACATATACAATTGTAGCGCCGAGACGTTTATGAAGCTCGCCCAGCTCCACACGCATCTGAATCCGCAATTTCGCGTCCAGATTGGACAGCGGCTCATCGAACAGAAACACCTGCGGATCACGCACAATCGCCCGGCCGACGGCCACACGCTGGCGCTGTCCTCCGGACAGCTCGCGCGGCTTGCGTTCCAGCATCTCTTCAAGTCCGAGAATGGTCGCGGCTTCCTGAACTTTTTTCTCAATATAATCCTTCGGTTTCTTCAGGTTCTTCAGTCCAAAGGACAGATTCTCACGGATGCTCATATGCGGATACAGCGCGTAATCCTGGAACACCATCGCAATATCGCGGTCTTTAGGATGAAGGTTGTTTACGATACGCTCGCCGATGATAATATCCCCGCTTGTCTGCTGCTCCAGGCCTGCGATCATCCGCAGCGAGGTGGTTTTGCCGCAGCCTGAAGGTCCGACGAACACAACAAATTCTTTATCATTAATAACAAAATCGGAACCCGCCACCGCTGTAAAGGTCTGCTTGTTCTGATCGTCAAATTGTTTGCGCACATTGCGGAATTCAACTCGTGCCATTGCTCTTCCCCCTCATATCTAACCCTGTGAATTTTGAGAATATCAACAATTAACCTAGCCTTTTACAGCTCCGATAGTAATGCCCTGCAGGAAATAGCGCTGCAGCGAGAAGAACAGAATCAGCATCGGCAGCGCACCAACTGTCGCCCCTGCCATAATCGCTCCGAAATCCGTAGACTCTGCGAATACAAAGGAAGCCAGTCCGACCTGGATCGTCCGCATTTCCGTCGAATTCGTAATCAGGAAAGGCCAGAAAAATTCGTTCCAGGAAGCGACGAAGGTGAAAATTGCGAGTACGGCAAGCCCGGGCTTTGCCAGCGGAAGAATAACCTTCCAGAAGATGCCGAACTCGCTGCAGGCATCGATCCGCGCCGCATGAATCAGCGAGGTCGGAAGAGAGGACATGTACTGCTTCATCAAAAAGATATTGCCAACCGTGATCGCCGTCGGCAGAATAATCGCGGTATAGCTGTCACCGAGATTAAACACGTTGACGATCAGAATATAGAGCGGAATCAACGTTACCTGTGCCGGGATCATCATCGTGCTGAGCAGCACCCAGAAAATCGCGTTGCTTCCGGGAAATTTCAATTTAGCAAAAGCATATCCCGCAAGGGAAGCGAAAAACACATTGGTAATGGTAAGGATCGATGAAATCAGCAAAGAGTTGAACAGCCAGCGCCAGGCCGCTGTTTTGGCAAAAAAACGGTCATATGGAGCGAGCGAGAAAGCCTCCGGCAGCATGCTTGGCCGGAAACTGGCGGATGCAGCAGAGTCCTGCACGGAACCGACAATCATCCAGTAAAGCGGAATAACCGTTACTATACTCCACACTACAAGACAAGCCACCGCCACCCATAGAAAGATGGTCTTTGATCTAGTTTTCATTACAGGTTCGCCCCTTCCATCCTAATACTCGACATCACTCGAGAAATATTTAAACTGAATGACAGAGACCAGGATAATCAGAAACGCCAGCACGAACGACTGCGCCGAAGCCAGGCCAAATTCATAAAACTGGAACGCCGTCTGGTAGATCAGATAAGCAATCGTCGTTGTCGCAAAGTTCGGCCCGCCCTGGGTCATCATGTACACCGAGATAAAGACCTGGAAGGAAGTAATCACTCCCGTTACGAGCAGATATAGAGTGGTCGGTTTCAGCAAAGGCCAGGTAATCCGTGTAAATTTGGTCCAGCCGCTGGCATGATCAATATCAGCCGCTTCATAGAGTGATTTCGGAACTCCGCCCATCGACGCCAGATAAAGAATGATTCCCGCTCCGTGCGAGCCGAGCCAGTTCATCAGAATCAGCGAGAAGAGTGCGGTCTTGGACTGTCCAAGCCAGATCACCGGATCAAGGCCAAACCATTCCAGAAACCGGTTCAGAAGCCCGACATTCGTCGGATCAAAAATCGCCAGCCAGACGATGGATATCGTGACACCGGACGCAACTGCCGGCAGATATAATGTAGCCTTGAAAAAGGTCTGCCATTTGGTCTTCATCTGGTAGATTAAATAGGACAGCACAAACGTAATGATAATATTAACCGGTACCGTGCACACCGTAAAAATAACGGTATTCCACATCGATTTCCAGAAGGTTGAATCCTGAAACAGCCGCTCATAGTTGTCGAAGCCGATCCAGGTGGAGTTCATAATGTTGTACTGCTGGAAGCTCATGATCAAGGCAGATACGACCGGATATAGTGTAAACACTAGAAACAGCAGAACGGGTGCCAGGATAAACAGGTATGCCCATCCATATTCACGCCATAACCTGCCGGCGGAACTGCGCGTCCGCTTTGGCGCGATTGTCGTCATCCCTTTCCTCCTCCTCTTGTAAGAGAGGGCGCCAAATTCAACAAATGCGAAGGGCGCCCCCCTTAGAAAACTACTTATTCAGCATTTGGCTTCCTTTACTGTTGAATTCTTTTGCGATAGCTTCAGGCGATTTCTCCCCGGAATACAGGGCCTGGATATTCGGTGTTACAACCTGCTCCTTGAACTGTTTCATTTGGGCTGCAATAGCGGTGTCGAGCTTCAGTGTTACAGGCATTGCAATGTTCTCAGCCATGATCGCGGAAGCTTTGATCGTTTCATCCGTTCCTAGCGCTTTGCCTGCAAACAGATCGGCTTGCGATTGACGTACAAATGGAAGCACCAGCTCGTTGGAGGAATTACCGGCTTTGGCACTGCTCAGATAATCCAACACCAGGAATGTATTTTTGGCATGCTGCTCGCCTTTGTCATTTTTCTGTTTAAAGGCGATATAGCCTTCCGCGCCCATCGTAGTTTTGGCAGGAGCAGCATCATTATGCGGAACCGGCAGCAGAACGAAATTAATTTTCTCGCCAGTGATTGTACCAGCATCAATATCCTTGTTCCGGTTCTGAATCATTACGTCATAATAAGGGATGGCTTTGGAAATAATGGCGGCTTGTCCGGCATAGAACATATCGGAACGTTTGGCCGGAGCAATAGCTGCGGTCTCTTTGGGCATGTAGCCTTTGTCCAGCAGGCCTTTAATAAAGCTCAGCGTGTCAAGGATGCGTTCATCATTCCACTGAAAAGCACCGGATTCATCCAGAACATCAGGCATATAGTTGTTGCGGGACAGCATTTCAATGAAATCCAGCGATGTTCCGTCTGTCACCAGCGGATATTGGGTGGAACCGTCGCCCAAGGTTTTGGTCAGCTTAGCAGCAGCGGCTTCAAATTCAGACCAAGTCCAGCCTTTTTGCTGAATCGAAGCCCAGTCAATGCCCGCTTCTTCAAGAATCCGTTTGTTTCCGCCCCAGCCCCATTGGAACTGATAGAGCGGCAGGCCGTATTGTTTGCCGCCAATCTGGGCGAGCTCCAGTGTTCCCGGAAGGTAATCCTTCTTGATGTCGTCCGTCATGTACGGATCCAGATCAAGCGCAAGCCCGGTGTTGACATAGGTGCCGTCCACACTGTGGAAGTACAGGTCAGGCGGACTGCCGGCATTCAGGGCTACGTCGAATTTCTTCGGACCCTCCGCCCACGACAGCACTTCCGTCTTCACGGTGATGTTCGGATGTTCTTTTTGAAAATCTGCTACCAGACCCTTTAGCTCATCCTCATAGGCTCCGTGCACCGGATAAGTCCAGACGGTAACGGTATCTTTGGCATCCGGGCTGCTTGCCGCCTCCTTGCCTCCGGAGTTGCCACATGCGCTGATCAGCATCATTACCAGAACCATACTAAGCAATAAACTTTTCTTCATTATTTCTTCTCCCCTTATTTTTCCGGCTACAGCCGTTTGATGTGTTGTCTGCTCTTTTCCAGATAAGTAACGGACTGTTCATAATTCCGGCTTGCAACGGCGAGATATAAAATATCGATAAGATTAAGCTGTGTAATCCGCGAAGCCATCGCTCCGCTGCGGATTTCATTTTCGGTGGCGGAGGTGCATAGCGGAATGTCCGCGCTCCGGCTTAAGGTGGAATTGCCATATTTCGCGATGCTGATCACGGTTCCCCCATTATCCTTCACAATGGATGCTGCCCGGATAACCTCTTTGGTCTCGCCGGAGTATGAAATGCATACAGCCACGTCATCAGCAGTTGCGGTTATGGCGCTCGTTAACTGGACATGCGGATCGGCAAAAGAGAAGCTCATCTTATTAATCCGCAAAAACTTCTGCTGGGCATCCATCGCAATCAGGTTGGAGGCTCCCACTCCGAAGAAATAGATCACCTTTGCCCGGTCAATCGCTTCAACCGCCCGCTCAACCATGGCTTCATCCAAAATCGTGAGAGTATCCCGGATCGATTGAATATTATTATTGGATACATTCTGCATAATGGCTGAAATCGTGTCATTGGGACGAATCTCCTGGTAGCCAATGATTGCCGGATCTCTGCCCTGAAGATCACCGGCCACTTTAATCTTCAGATCCTGGTATCCCTTAAAGCCGATGGACTTGCACAGCCTGACGATTGCCGCCTGGCTGGACCCGCTCTTCGTAGCCAAATCAGCGATGGAGAGCTGGATCATTTCATCCGGATTCTGCAGGATATACGCAGCAATCTTGTGCTCCGACGGACTTAGTGTTTCATACAATTCCCGCAAACGAATCAAACCGCCATTCATTGGAATCGATGCACCTCCCTATAGAATAGAACTCTCTTTGAACCGACACCCCGCAAAACAATGTTAGCTTTGTTAACTCATAAGGTTTGTTATTCTCCCAAAACCTTGGATTGAATTCATTATATGAGTTGTAAAATAAAATTTCAACATTTATTTTTCTTGTGAAATTTTATTTTACTTTATGCTCTTCATCTCATATAATTAGTAAAAAATCAAAGTGGTGATTGATCGATGAAAGTGTTCTTAGGCCTTGATGGAGGTGGCACAAAGACCGATGCAGCCGCTTTGGATGAGCGGGGAACATTACTCGCCCGCTATATTGGAGGTCCATCCAATCCGCATAGTGCCTCCTTCGGGACAGCGCTTACAGAAATCATGTCAGCTATTGACGGATTGATAGAGAGACTGTCGATAAATGTCGATGAAATTGCAGCAATATGTCTCGCCGTGTCAGGTTTCTCCAGCATTGATGAAGAAACCCTCCTCAAGAGGGCCGTTCAGCAGCATGTATTGAAACAAGGACTATCTATTCCGGTGTTCATACAATCAGAAGGGCAGATTTCTTTGATGGCCGCAGTGGGAAGCAATCACGGGGTGCTGGTCATCTCGGGTACCGGATCGATTTGCTACGGCTATCTTCCGGATGGATCCGGCACCCGCACCGGCGGCTGGGGACATTACCTTGGAGATGAAGGCAGCGGATATCAAATCGGGCTCCGTACACTCAAAACGGTGATGCGCAGCTATGACAGTGTTTGTAAACCCACGATAATGACCGATATGATTATGGAGGAATACGGATTTAAGCTCATTACGGATTTGAAGGGATATATTTATATTCCTTCCCATTCCAAAGCAGAAATTGCCGCCTTCTCAAAGGTTTGCATTCAGGCGGCTGAAGCCGGAGATGCTGCTGCTATCGCCATTCTTACCGAAGAAGCTGCGTCCTTAAGCGATACTGCTGCGGCCCTGCTTCGCCATAGTCCCACTCTGCAGAACTATCCCGTAGTGCTCAGCGGCTCAGTGTTTAGATATTCCCCAATCTTCCGCGGGATCTTCTGCAGCAGCCTGCAGAAAACTTTTGGCGGGTTGAATTTCGTAGAGGGGAGCCTTGGGGCACCGCCATCCACCGGAGCGGCCTTGACTGCACGCAAGCTGTTTAATGACTTATGATTCATCTATTAAGAATTCCCATACAGACAAGAATAGACTGGCAGGAGGAAGAAACCTCATGAATCCTATTTTGGACAACCTGATTACAGAGCAGCTCAATGATAAAACAAGCGATATCGATAACCTCAGTTCCACCGAAATTATGGAGCTGATTAATAATGAAGACCGGCTCGTCGCCGAGTGTATTCAAGGGCTTATCCCGCAGATTGCCATCGCTGCGGACTATATCGTCCATGCCTTTCAGCAGAGCGGGAGATTGTTCTATGTAGGTGCCGGAACGAGCGGAAGAATCGGCATTCTTGATGCCTCCGAATGTCCGCCCACCTATGGCACAGACCCGGCTATGGTGCAGGGATTAATTGCCGGAGGGTTTCAGGCGATTAAAGATCCCGTTGAGGGTGCGGAAGACAGCGAGGAATTAGGTGCAGCCGATATCGACTCCTCCGGCATCACCGCGAAGGATGTGGTTATCGGCATTGCCGCCAGCGGGCGCACACCATATGTTCTGGGGGCGATGAAACGTGCGGGAGAACTTGGAGCGGTTGTCATCGGCTTATGCAACAACCCCGGAACACCGATGGCAGGCCTCGGCCAATTAACCATAGAAGCAGTGGTTGGCCCGGAAGTCATCATGGGCTCTACCCGGATGAAATCAGGCACCACGCAAAAAATGATTCTCAACATGCTGACCACCACTGCCATGATCCGGATCGGGAAGGTCTATCGTAATCTCATGGTCGATCTGAATCCATCCAATAAAAAACTGGTGCACCGGGCCAAACGGATTATTGGACTGGCCACCGATGCTTCCGACGAACAGATTGAAGCGGCTTATCATGGCGCAGAAGGCCATGTAAAGACTGCCATTATTATGATATTGGCCAATGTGGATGCTGAAGAAGCGCGGAGCAGACTGCTGGCTGCAGACGGATTCGTGCGCGGAGCACTGCAGTAGTCTGAACTTCATTCCTTCTGGACAACACGAACAAGACTTTCCGGGTCCTTCCGGAAAGTCTTGTTCGCCATATCTAAGGATTACTGGCCATTCAACAAGCTATGATTAAGCCGCCCATTCCCTGCCCTTATGCTCACTTGGCTTCCATGCGGAGCTTAATCATCCGCACAGTTTCGATATCAAATACGATATTCTCTACCGGCTCCATAATATCCGCTGTATAACGGTCGATCGTTACTTTGCCCATGTACATTTTGCGGACAGTAACACTCTGTTTGGCCTTCAGGTAAGACTGCGCCCCGCTCTCCCCGCCGACAAAATAGGCTAAAATGTTCCCTCCTGCCTCCAGCTTGGAGCCACGACAAACCGAAAACGTCTTATGAAACGTAATATTCCCCGATGAAAACAGTACACTCTGCACAATGCCATCCCGGTGGATATTAATATCCCCATTCGATTTCAGTGTGCTGTTCTGGCATTTGCCGATATTAACCTCCACTTTGGATTCCTGCATCCGTGCTACGCCAACATGCAGCTCCTCCAATATACCGATGACTCCACTGAGCGAAGTCTCCGTCAGGAAATCGACCAGCTGCACCGGCTTCAGAAACAGGTTGAGAAAATGCAGGGTCTGTTCCAGATCCTGATGAAAGGAAGCCTTCACCGTATCCAGCACCAAGAGGAGCTCCTTAATGAGCTGGGGGATTTTCTGAAACTTGCTTTCCAGCAGCAGCAGCACGGCCTGTCCGTACTTCACACTCTTTTTGTGGCTTTGTACGGCTTGTACGAGCATCTGAGTAGCATTTTGCAAGACCTTGCACTCCTCAATCAGCTGCTTGGAGAAGTTGTAGATCCGGTTGTACATGACGCCGAAATAACCGGAATACAGCTTGCTGTTAACCACGTTTCCTTTCACTAGAATGCTCCCGGTAGCCGTAATTGTGGAGTTGTAGACACTTCCGGAAACATAGACATTGCCCAAGGATTCAATAATCATGTTGTCCTCTACATTGCCGCGGATAATCACATCGCCCGAGAAGACGATATTGCCGGTGTGGATGCTCACATTGCCGGGAACGAGGTATGAGGTGCAGATGTCAAAACATTTGACTTTGTCGCCAGTCACCCTGGGCCTGCCTTCGCGCAGGGCGCGGACTTCGTTGTTGATCAGCAGCACTGTGTTATTCCTTGCAGTCACCGTGACATCAGCTGGCTCAGGCGGATAAAGAATTTCTCCATATACATCATAGCCGTGAATCCCTTCGACGACCGGAATCTTGCGGGCAATGACCTCACCGCGGATCACTGAAGGAATGCGGAGATGGCTGCGGTAATCCACCTGTCCTTCAATTTCACTAAATTCATTCTCAATTGTCTCGGAGAAAAACAATTCCAGATACGCATTCTCCCCAGGCACAGCCGCTCTCCCTTTGGCAGCAGTAATCGGCTGGTAGGTCGGATTCTGAAGTTCGGCATGAATGCCGGAGATGTTCAGGTTCTGGATGATCTTCTTATGCTCAAAATCAACAATGATCTGATTCAGGCCAAGCATGCCGATGACATTCGCCGAATCCTGCGATGCTTTCACCTCTACTATGCTGGCTGTGAAATGGTCGTTTAATTTCCAGGGAGATCTTTTAGAACCAAATAAGGTGAAAAAGGCCAGCAACCTGTCCTCGGAAACAGTAATGGTATAAAGCGGCGGTTCGACGATCTCCCATTCTATGATGTCTTGTGAGGTGACAGCTGACGGTTCTGTAAGCACTTGACCGTTTACATGAAGCAGCACCGGGAGCAGGGCCGATATCACTGCTGGTGATCCGCCTGGAAGCGGGTCCTGAACAAATATCTTTCCAGCCCGGACCAGCAGCCGTCCATCCCTTTCATTGTCGGAATTATCGTCTTCCATAAAAGATTCTTCGATGCTCACCTCACTCTCAATCCGTGAAAGCTCCAGCATGTTAACCAGTTTATTGAGTTCCTTCTCGGACATGTGCTCCGCCATCACTCGCACCTCCTGGTTAGGGACTACCTAATATGTAACTGCTTTCATTTTAGTATTATTAAGAATTTTAAGCAATTAACATTCCGGATTTGCCTTCCTCCCCCATCCGCCATAGAAAAAAAGACTGCACTCGCGGCATGAAGCTGCTGCTGGCAGTCTGTTTTTTGTATTCAATGAAATTTAATTGTTCAGCGCCCCTTGCGGCGATTTCCGAGCCATAAAGGAAAGCGAAAGACAAAGTTGATCAGCAGGACTACGAAGACCAGCACCGCCGCCGATTTGTCGGCGATCTGCCGCGCGTCTTCGACAATGGCTTCGGATTGCACATACCAAAGATGCACAGCGAGTGTCTCTCCAGGCGAGAACAGATTAAAGTCCCACATTTCTCCGGAGGTGCTGAGTCCTGCGGTCAGAATAATAACCGCCGATTCGCCGAAGGCACGGCCGGCCACAAGGCAGACACCGGTGACAATCGACGACATCGCTACCGGAAGCACCACTTTGCGGATGACATGGAATTTGGTCATGCCAAGCGCATATCCGGCTTCACGGATTTCACGGGGAACCGCCTGCACAGCTTCCTCCGTCACCCGGGTCAGCATCGGCAGGTTAAGCAGCGCCAGGCTGACACCGCCGCCGAGAATCGTCAGGCCGACACCGAAATATTCGGCAAAAATCGCCAGACCCAGCATCCCAAACACAATCGAGGGTACCGAGGACAACGACTCCACGCAGATGCGCAACGCGCCGGTAAAGCGATTGTCCGGGGCGTATTCCGCCATGTAGATGCCGGCGCCGATCCCAATCGGTATGGAAATCAACAGCGAAATGAACAGGATGTAGAAGGAGTTGAACAGGACCGGTCCGATCCCTCCGCCGGGATCAATCTCCTCCGGCTGCTTGATCAGGAAATCGGGTCTAAGCGCCGGCAGTCCCTTGCTCAGGATCGTAAAGAGCAGCCAGAAGATCAGCAGCATCACGAGAGCGCCGAGGGTATAAAAACCAAAGGTCGCAATTTTGTTGCGCCGCTGGGCACGGGCAGTATAACGGGTACGTGTGAAACCGTTCATTACGCATCCCTCCTTTTCCGTCCCAGGATGCGGATCACCAGGATCAGCACAAAGGAAATGAGCAGCAGCAGGAAAGCCATCATATGCAGCGCATAGTTCCAGGTGGAGTCAAACTCCACATTGGAGATTTGCATGACGATATTACTGGTCAGCACAGACGATGGCGTAAACAGCGTCTTGGCCAGCTGCGGGGTATTGCCGATGACCATAACAACGGCCATGGTCTCCCCGACAGCCCGGGTCATCCCGAGGATGATGGCCGAGATGATGCCTCTGCTGGCCGCAGGCAGGATCACCCGCATAATGACCTGAAGGCGGGTCGAGCCGAGGGCATAAGCGGCATCCCGGTATTTGCGCGGAACGGCAACAATGGCATCGTCGCTGATCCGGCAGATCGTCGGCAGCACCATCAATGCCAGAACGAGCGCAGCGGCGAGTAGTCCGTCACCCAGCCCTTCCCCGCTGACTCTGCGCAGAAAAGGCAGAAGGACCGTAAGGCCCAGATAACCATATACTATAGAAGGAATTCCGACGAGCAGGTCGAGCACTGGCCGGATAAAGTTCTTCATCCATTTCGGAGCAATTTCGGCACACAGCACGGCCATGCCTACGGAGATCGGCACGGCAATCAGCAGCGTCAGTGCTGTAAGCGACAATGTATTTACAATGAAGGCAGCAGCCCCGAAGGCATCCTCTTCCGGCGTCCAGTTAAAGGAGAAGAAAAATTCAGCCGGTGAGAGATGAGCGAACAGAAGCAGCGCCGTTTTGCCGATGAAAATAATAACAAGTCCAAGCACAAAGCAAAGCGCAAGAATACTGAATATAAAATAATAGCGGGATAAGGTATTGCTGAACAAATGTCTGCTGTGGCGTTTCTCACTGACTTTAACCTCGGATAGACCCTTTTGTGCCCTTGATGCCAGGCCCTGGACTGGTGCCCCCATACGTTCCCTCCTGTAAGCGGCCACCCCCGTGTGGAATCCGGGGCTGGCCGCATGTACCGTTCAATATAGTGAAGAATGATGACTAGGATTTCATTGCTGCGATCGGAATGAATTTAAGCTTTTTGAGCGAGCCGGTTTGGAACTTTTTGCTCTGAACATAATCGATGAACTCTTTGGTAACACCGGTTGGCTGACCTTTAGTCATGTAATAACCATAGGCCCAAATTTTGTACGAGCCATTGATTACATTGTCTGTAGATGCTTCAATGCCATTGAATTTCACGGCTTTGATGTCGCTGCCGCTTACATAGACAAGGTCGATATAACCGATGGCATTAGGAGTAGTGGCAACGGCTGTCTTCATGTCACCGCTGGAACCAGTCTCCTTGTAGTTCTTCTCTTTCTTGACGATATCTCCGCCCGCAAGAGCTTTAGCCTGATAGTTTACGCGTGTACCAGAACCGAAAGCGCGGGTAATCACGACAATGTTCGCATCCGATCCGCCGACTTCCTTCCAGTTGGTGATTTTACCGGAGTAAATGCCTTGCAGCTGTTCCGTCGTCAGGTTGTCTACACCCACATTCTTGTTCACGATGGTGGCGAAAGGAATGACAGCTACCTTGTTTGCCACTTGTCCGTCAAAAGCTTTAAAGCCCGGAACGTCAATGCTGGCATCCCAGTCACAAGCGCCGATGTCGGCGATGCCTTTTTTCACGGCTTGCGGTCCGGTAACGGAGCCTTTGCCTGAAGCGGCGATCTTCACTTTAGGATGCAGCTTCTGGAACTCCTTGGCTGCTTGCAGCGTCAACGGCAGCAGCGCTGTCGAGCCGTTTACTGTGATCTTGCCTTTAAGTGTGTCAGCCGCTGCTGCCACTCCGGCAAACGATGCGGTTACCGCGATAACCGCGGTCAATGCTGTAACTGTAAATTTTTTAAACATCTTCATGAGTAAAATCTCCTCCCGGCGGTTGCGCCGTTAAATGTTGTTGTTCTGAAGCAGGGAATAATCTTATTTCGACAGCTGCAGGGCTTTGCCGTTCTGAACCAGCCAGAGCGTGCCGCCGCTAACGAGAGCGAGCTTGCTGCCGTCATGGGATGCAGACACTTCCGTCACGTCTTCGGCTGTGCGGAACAGTTCACTCTTAGCCCCGTCAGCACTGATAGCATAAATTACGGTACTTCCGTCCGCCGTCACAGCGGATACAACCAGACCACCACTTACACCAGTTGCCCAGTTCGCTTCGCCATCAAGGGCAATATTCGAGCTTTTGCCATCGGCTCCGATTGATTTCAGGCTGTTCGCCGCGTTGCCTTCGGGATCTGCACTCAGGTACACAATGCTGCCGTTATTCAAAATTTCCGGGTAGAGCTTGTTATCCAGTTCAGTCGTGAGTGCTGCCGGCTTCGCATCTTTGGTTGTCAGATCCAGCTTGTACAGCTGTTCTCCAGCCTTGCTGAAATCTACCGTCAGCGAATCCTCAGTGCTGTCCGCATCATTTTTGGCTACGCCGGTAACGTTGACGATATAGACCACGTTCTTCTCGTCGGCGGATACGCGGAGCTCGGATTTATTTTCTACTTTATCTTCAAGCAAGGTTTTGACCGTTCCGGTTTCCAGCGAAATTTGAGCGATCTTCTCCTGCTTGTCGCCCTGGATGAAGTAAATCTTCTTGCCGTCCTCCGACCATACCAAATCAGTCTTAACACTGGTATCCTTGCCGAGCGGTGAGATCACCCCATTGAACAGGTTGATCAGCTTGAGCTGGCCTGTCTCGTCACTAAACGCACCCCACTTCTGGTCAGCGGAAACGGCGAAATCGACAGCTCCGTCATTGGAGGAGAACAGCTCGTAATTCCCCGGCGTGTTGCTGAATTTCAAGAGCTGGGTTGTTTCTGCATCACTTTTATTGGCGATCAGGCTTCCATCTGAACTCCAGCGCAGTGTATCAAAATCACCTTCCGGAAGGGCAAAGCTGAGAACAGTAGCCGAATCCGCCTGCAGCTCACCGCCAAGACCAGTGACCAGTTTTGTCAGTTCTACGTAGGTTTTACCATTATAGAAAATAGGTGCTACAGTGAACTCCTGCTTGGTGCCATCTACCAGATAGCTTTTAGCTCCCGTTTGAATTTGTATAGTATGTAATCCTTTGCTGTCGTTGAGTTCAAAACCGCTGCTGCTGACTTTCACATGGGCTCCAAGCTCTCCGGCAACCTGACTTAACGAATACAATTTGTAGCCGTTTTTGTCTATTGTGCTGAGTGCAACCGGTGTACCGTTCACAGTCCACGTAGTCGTACCTTCCTTGACTGCAGCTGACTGGACGGCGGCGGCCTCAGCGCTGTTGCTTGTTGCCAAAACACTTACCACTCCTCCTGTTACAAGAAGCGAAGAAGCCAAAGCCGCACTCAACCATTTACTATTCTTCAATTAGATTCACCCTTTTCCCTTAGGTAACTGCTAATGTTATTTTCATCTACGAATGTCAATTCTGTTCTAGAGGAATGTTATGGAAATGTTAAGTGCGGCAAATCCTTAATAATAAATAAAGCCGGCCCCGGAAACCTCCGGGGTCGGCTTTATTAAAACTGGGGTTAAATCGGCAATATATGTAAAACAGTGTGAATAGCTTAATTCTCGATCCACGTAACAATCACTTCGGCACCGCCCGGTTTCTTGTCCAGGCTGCTCCCTATAATAGAATAAGAGTAATCGCCTTGAACTTTACCGTTAATAATCAGATTGTTCGAATCCACAATTTGTGTGCCCTGGTCCAGTTCCTTGGCCTTAACATACTCTTTATATGTACTTCCTAGTGCATCCATACTCTCTTCTGTCTCAAAGATCAGCATGGATGACTTTTTTCCGCCCACCAGCTCCCCATCCGTAAACGTAATGCCTGCACCCACAGGAATCGGAAAGTCCCCGGGCAGATATTCCGCCTGGTCCACACTTTCTTGCGCTAAGGTGCGAAAATGCTCACTGCCTGTTCCCGGACCGGAGCTGCTGCAACCGCTGAGACCCGCTGCAGTAAACAGCGCCAGCATGGGAAAAACGAACTTCTTGTTGAACATCAAATAAACCTCCTCCTGTATGAAAATAGAGTTATCGGGCTTTAGCTAATACCCATAATTACCCTGATTTGTTCTTGTGAAAACCAATATTCTAAAATTTTAAATATTTAACTATCCGCAGAAAAAAGATTTACATCGGCAGCTGATTGCATTAATATAATGAGTGAGTACTCACTCATTATTATGAGAATTGAGGAGATAGTTATGAATCAGGGAACTTCTGTTGTTTCCGTAACCCACGTCTGCCGGACGTTTGGCAGCAAGGAAGTGTTAAAGGATATTTCCCTGCAGGTTGCAGAGGCGGAAACCTTCGGCATTCTGGGCCCTTCCGGCTCCGGCAAAACTACGCTGGTGAAGCTCTTGACCGGCATTGATGAAGCGACCTCGGGCGAAGTGCGTGTATTGGGGATCCCCATGCCTAAGCTTGCCATGCTGCAGCAAATCGGGTATATGGCTCAGTCTGACGCCTTGTATACGGAGCTGAGCGCAAAAGAGAATCTGGAATTCTTCGCCGCTCTCTATGGACTGAAAGGCGGAAACCGCACCCGCCGGATCAGGGATGTCTTGGAGCTGGTCAATCTGCAGGATCATCTGCGCAAAAGAGTTGATCAGTATTCCGGGGGGATGAAACGCCGTCTGTCACTGGCGATCGCCTTATTGCATGAGCCTCCGCTTCTGCTTCTTGATGAGCCCACGGTTGGCATTGATCCCGTACTGCGCCAGTCCATCTGGAAGGAACTGAAGGCACTGAACCGCAAAGGGACTACCATTGTACTCACTACCCATGTGATGGATGAGGCCGAGAAATGCGACCGTCTGGCCATGATCCGTGATGGTGAACTGCTGGCGGTGGATACACCTGCAGGTCTGCTGAACGCTACCGGTTCTGCTTCTCTTGAAGAAGCTTTTCTACATTATGGAGGTGTCCGCCGATGAGAATCCGGGCGATCACCCTGCGAATTCTCCAGCAGTTTATTCATGACAAAAGAACGATGGCACTGATGTTTATTGCCCCCCTGCTGGTTCTCAGCTTAATGAGTCTGGTGTTTAACGGCGACGACTATGAACCGAAGTTTGGTGTGTACGGAAATACCCAAGCCATCTCTGCGGCGTTTGAGAAGCAAAGCAATGCTGTTGTCGAATACGCCACGGCAGAGCTGGGCAACGAAGCTTTGAAGGAGGGCAAGATCGATGCGCTTGTCACAGTAAGCGGCGCTGCTCCTGAAGTTGTGCTGGAAGGCAGCAACCCCACGGCAAATCGTGCGGCACTGATGGCCTTACAGGAAGCGGTCCAGAGCCTGCAGCCTGTTATACCCGGCCAGGGACAAGGTCAGCTAAAGCCGCAGATCAGCTATCTGTACGGCGCTGAAGATATGAGTACAATCGACCGCTTCGGTCCGATTATGATCGGCGTCTTTGTCTTCTTCTTCGTCTTTCTGATTGCCGGCGTTTCCTTGCTGCGGGAACGGACTACCGGGACCCTGGAACGTCTGCTCTCCACCCCGCTGAAACGCTGGGAAGTCGTTCTTGGCTACGTGTGCGGCTTCGGGATTTTCACCGTATTCCAGGCGCTGCTGATCTCCTGGTTTTCCATTCAGGTGCTGGGAATTATGATGGCTGGCAGCTTCGGTTATGTCCTGCTTGTGACACTGCTGCTGTCGATGACGGCGCTGACGCTTGGTACACTGCTCTCGGCTTTTGCTGCCAATGAGCTGCAGATGATGCAGTTCATTCCGCTAATCATCGTGCCGCAGATTTTCTTAAGCGGGCTGTTCCCGATGGATACGCTCCCGGTGTGGCTGCAGCGGATCGGGCTGGCGACACCGATCTATTACGGCTCGGAGGCACTGATGGACATCATGATCCGCGGCAAAGGCTGGAGCGACATCGCGCTCGATGTCTTTGTTCTGATCGGTTTCTCTCTGCTGTTCATGCTGCTGAATGTGCTGGCCCTGCGCAAACACCGCAAAATGTAATTTCGCAAGCAGCTATGATAATATAAACGGAAAATACGAGGTTTGGAGGGCAAAAGAATGGAGACGGACAATGCTGCGGGGCAGCAGCATGAGGGGGAGCAGTGGATTGAGGAGCTGCTGGCCATCAGTCAGGAAGAAAAAATGACGCCAAAGCAGATCGCCATTCTGGAGGCGGCGATTGAAATATTTTCAGATAAAGGATATTCGGCTGCAGCTACCAGTGAAATTGCCCAGAAGGCGGGGGTGGCGGAGGGGACGATCTTCCGCTATTACAAGACCAAAAAGGATCTGCTGCTCTCCATTGTCGGGCCGACGATGAGCCGCATGATCGCGCCCTTTGTCATGCGCAATTTCGACGGCGTGCTGGATGGTCCTCCCGAGAGCTATGAGGCATTTCTGCGGGCTTTTATGGTCAACCGGCTGGAATTCGCCCGCAAGAACTTTAAGATACTGAAAATTCTTATTCAGGAAATCCCCTTTCAGCCCGCATTAAGGGAACAGTTCGCCGAGAATGTTCTTGGCCAGGTACTGGAGCGGGTAACCGCCATTACCGAGCATTTCAAGGAAAAGGGCGAAATTATCGACATGCCCACACCCGCAATTATCCGGTTTACGGTCTCTTCTGTAATCGGATATCTGCTGGCCCGTCTGCTGTTCCTGCCGGATAGCGATTGGAATGATGAAGAAGAGATTGAGCAGACTTTGGCCTTCATGCTGTACGGTATCAGCGGACCGGCAGTACGCCCGGAAGCGAAGGGAACTTAGGCCGGAAATTTAGGAGGATTATATTTGGGATTCAGAAACCGTAAAAGCATTCAAATTGTGATTGTCCTACTATATCCCTTAATAATCTTCGGGCTGCTATGCATGAGTCAGACGCTGGATTCCTGGTTCGTTCCGGTAATCGTTACCCTCTTGTTCAGCTTACTGTGGGCCAATCTGCGTTATTTGATGATTTCTACAATTCTCATGTGGACCACTGCTGTACCAGCGTGGTGGCTGCTAATCGAGCGTACCCGGGAAGGACAAGGCGCCGCAATCTTCAGCGCATCCCTGCCTTTTGTTATCCTGTTATTCCTATTTCTTGTGTTAATACCGGAGATGCTGATTGTATCTATCGGGAATGTCCTTGTAAAGAAGGCATCGGTTAGCCAATCCTGATCTGAACAATGCTACCCTGACACTTTCAATAAAAGGGCCATCTCCAAACCGCAGAAATGCGGTTTGGAGATGGCCTTTTTTTTACATTGCAAACACTCAGAGTGATCCCGCACCGCAGCATCTGTTCAAGGAGTCCGGTAAATGGTTTTGAAGGCGTACGCCTGTTCTGTTATTATGGGTACTATAGCAAATTCGGACTTATGGACAAGACAAAGGAAGTGATTAGGGCTGTGGGTTTCTATGTGCCGGAACGGGTAATCAGGCTGCTATGCGGCGGTGCTGCTTTGGAGCAGGGGACGGTTTATTATGAAGCGGATAAGGTCACGCTGACCTATGCGGAGAACAATGTTGAGCTGGAATATTCAAAATACCGGGCTGAGGTTCAAGGCCTCGAAAGCTACGAAGTGGTGCTTGCTATAGACAGTGACGGTGATGTGAATGGGGAATGCACCTGCCCTGCATACCACCACGGCGGAGCTTTTTGCAAGCATATCGCAGCTGTTCTCGTGAATATACTCCGTCAGGAAATGGACACGGAACTCTCCAGAAGTATGGCCGGCCCCAGTCTCCACCTTCACGGAGGCTCCACCGGAGAGAGCGGCAGACTTACTCCGCGTAATCAGGAACCTGCAGCCTTTGGCTCAGGGGAACATACGGGTGACCGGAAACTGGTGACCAGCATGCTGGATATGTTCGGCAGCTCCCGGAAGCGTCCAAGCGGCACCGGAACCTATAGCGATATCAGAACTCCGCTTCAGGTTGAGTTCATCTGTAAGCCGGTTCCGTACACCGATGGCACTCATAAGCTTGGAATTGAACTGAAGATCGGACTAGAGCGGCTTTATATTGTGCAGAAAATCAGAGCTTTTCTCGAGCGCATCCACCGCGGGGAATCCTTTGAGTTCACCAAGCATTTTATCTATGACCCTTCCTTGCACAGCTTCAATAAAGAAGACAATGCGGTGATTCTGAAGCTGATCGAAGTCCTTTTAAATGAAAAGATGTACCGCGAAGCTGTCAGTCCACATACGCATTATTCGGGTGGCCCGGGAGGGGAACGGCTGCTGCCGGTTCCGCCTTTTTTCTGGGAGCAAGTTCAGCCTGCGCTAACAGCAGTATCCTCTGTACATTTGCAGCATGGGGGAATAAGCACTGAAGGGCTTCAGATCACAAACGCTCCCCCTCCGCTGAGCTTTCAATTCGATCAAACCCCGGATAACAGCTACCGTCTGGATATCCAGGGGCTGGCGCAGCTTACAGTCATGGAGGATTATGGGCTTATCTTGTCTGAAGGCAGGCTGCTGAAGCTGCCTATTCAGGAATGCCAGCGTCTCTCCGAGCTTAAGAAAATGCTGGCGTCCTCCCGCAAAGATGAAATTGCCATTGCCCCGGAGCAAATGGAGCCTTTTATGGACAAGGTGATTCCCGGGCTGAAAAAGCTGGGCCATGTGCATATTGCCGAGGCTATCCAAGGCCGGATCATCCAGGCACAGCTTCAAGCCAGACTTTATCTTGACCGGATAAGAGACCGGCTGCTGGCAGGTCTTGAGTTTCAATACGGCAATATTGTGATTAATCCGCTCGATGAGAAAGCACGCGAACGGGGCAATGAGGTGATTCTGATGCGGGACGGGGAAGCCGAAGGGCGGATTCTTGCGCTGATGGATCATGCTTCTTTTACCCAAACGGAAAGCGGCTATATTATGAGCGATGAGGACGGCGAATTTGATTTTCTGTATCATACCGTGCCGCTGCTGGAGCCCTTGCTTGAGGTATATGCCACTACTGCTGTCAAGGGAAGACTGCTCACCGGAACAGCCCTGCCGAAGGTAACCTTAAGCTGGAACGAAAAAACCGACTGGCTGGACTTCAAGTTCGCCATGGAAGGAATCCCCGAAACGGAAATTGTACTGGTGCTGAAATCGCTGCAGGAGAAACGCCGCTATTACCGGCTGCCGGATGGGGCGCTGCTGCCGCTGGAGAGTGCAGAATTCTTAGAAATCATCACCTTTATGAACGAAATCGGAATCCGGCAGGATGAGCTCAAAAGCCCGCAGTTCTCCCTCCCCCTGGCCCGCGGCCTGCATCTGAATGGCGATAGCGCGGGGGACTCCGTCACCATGGGACGCTCCCTGCGCCGGCTTCTGGCCAACATGCGGAATCCCGAAAATCTTGATTTCCCGGTGCCGGACAGCCTTGTTCCCGTCCTCCGGGATTATCAGCAATATGGTTTCCAGTGGCTGAAGACGCTGGCCCATTACCGGTTTGGCGGCATCCTCGCCGATGATATGGGTCTCGGCAAAACGCTGCAGAGTATCGCCTTCCTGCTCTCAGAGCTTAAGGATATCCGGCAGGGAGGCCTCCCTGCGCTGATCATCGCTCCGGCCTCCCTGCTCTACAACTGGCAGAATGAACTGAAGAAATTCGCCCCGGAGATCAAAGCGGCCATAGCCGACGGGAACTTAACCGAACGCCGACGGACACTGAAGAACACCGCAGGAAACGATGTAATCATCACCTCCTATCCGCTGCTGCGCCGTGATATTGAAGAGTACGCCAAGTATTCCTTCCACACCCTGTTTCTGGATGAGGCGCAGGTTATCAAGAACCATGCGACCCAGACGGCTCAGGCGGTAAAAATATTACAGGCGCGCTACCGCTTCGCGCTTACCGGAACGCCCGTAGAAAATGCTCTGGAGGATCTATGGTCGATCTTCGGAGTTGTGTTTCCCGGACTGTTTCCGGGCAAAAAGGCCTTTCATGACCTGCCCCGGGAGACGGTTGCGAGGCGGGCACGACCTTTTCTACTGCGCCGCCTAAAAAGCGATGTACTGAAAGAGCTGCCGGACAAAATCGAATCTCTGCAGGCCTCGGAGCTGCTGCCTGAGCAGAAAAAACTGTATGTCGCTTATCTCGCCAGGCTGCGCAAGGAAGCGCTCAAGCATCTGGACAGCGACGGGTTTGGCAACGGCAGAATCAAGGTGCTTGCCGGGCTGACCCGGCTGCGCCAGCTCTGCTGCCACCCCGCGCTGTTCATTGCAGGCTATACCGGCGGCTCGGCGAAATTCGAACAGCTGCTGGAGATTATTGAAGAATGCCGCAGCTCCGGCAAACGGATGCTGATTTTCTCCCAGTTCACCGAAATGCTCGGCCTGATCGGCCGTGAACTGGGCCTGCTGGGTGTGCAGCATTTCTATCTCGATGGCCAGACGCCTTCAGCCCAGCGGGTGGAGCTCTGCAACAGGTTCAATGAGGGGGAACGGGATCTTTTCCTGATTTCACTAAAAGCGGGCGGTACCGGACTGAACCTGACGGGAGCGGACACGGTCATTCTCTACGATCTCTGGTGGAATCCCGCTGTCGAGCAGCAAGCTGCCGACCGGGCCCACCGGATCGGGCAAAAGAAGGTGGTTCAGGTGATCCGCCTCGTAGCACAGGGGACTGTGGAGGATAAGATGTACGAGCTTCAGCAGAAGAAAAAGAACCTGATCGACGAAGTCATCCAACCGGGCCAGGAGGCCATTTCTGCCTTAAGCGAGCAGGATATCCGTGAAATCCTGATGCTTTCATAAATTGGCCATGCATGCTTATCTCCTTGCACAGCAAACAGGGACTTTCACAGCCTAAGGCTGGGGATGTCCCTGTTTGCTGTATTTTTTTAGAATGACATAAGGATTTGTTACTCTACCGGGTTCAGACTCCGCAGATATTACAACTCGTCACTCCATTTCTCATGCGTTACAACACGATGGGCATCCACCAATTGACCATCAGCTTGTTTGCCCCATACTGAAATCCCTGCTTTTTCTCCTAGGTCATCGCCTGTAAAGAGAAATTCGAAAGCATCCAGATCGGCAAAGTAGTCTCTGGTCACCACCCCGCCTGGTGCGATTTCGATAACTTCACTCACATATAAAGTTCTTGTAGTGCCCAGGAAGTAACCTAGAATATTAATAACCAGTACCTCTGCAGCAGCCCGATTCACAATCTTTACAGTTACAAGCTGCGCCGGTCTTACTCCAAGAACAGGATTATTCTCTATAGGTCCAGTAGATAATGTGGTCATCCCGTCTTATTCCTCCTTTCAATCCACTCATTTGTGAATATCAAACTCTGATTCTAGCGGTAGTGTTAATTGATCGCACAATATATTAATATTCGTGTGCTACCCTGACGGTGTGGACAGAAGACAGGCTCCATTCACCAAATCCTGCAGCAGTGCATAAAGTGTACAAAAGAGAGTTCGCCCACTAGTGGCCGCTGTTCTGAAAGAATGTATACGGAAGAAGGGAGTCCATGCCCCCTCCTGGAAAAGGAAAGAAAACGAGCATAAAAAAACAACCGGCAAACCCTAAAACACAAAGTCCAAAGGGGCTGGAGTTTGCAGTGGCTGCACTTCTTTTATCAGGCAAGTTAAAGGTAGACTCTGTCCAGATGTTCACGGACGCTTCGCTTCTGGTCAGCCTGGTTGGCAAATATAAATCACTTGGCAATTTGAGCGACAGCAACGTTGATAAACTGGTCAGCTTTCTCGACGACAACAGCAGCCTGACCTTGAACGAGATCATGGCCGCTTTGAAGAAAAAATCAGACAACTCTTGAGTGGATGAATACAAAGGGAGGCCTAGCACGTATGGACAATTTTGACGGTGAAGATTTTGCCGGGGGGATCCTGCTGGTCATTGTAATTGTGCTGCTTATCTTTGGTTCAACGGATATTAAGGATCTTACCGCTGCGCCCACTTCCGATTGAAAAGGGATTCCTTACTTGAATTAAAATCATTTACATCCCATATAAGGCTTGTTATGATTAAAGGATCAAAAGAGCTGCGCAACCTATGTTTGCTACAAAGCGATTAAAGGATGATTTTTTTCCTTTAATCGCTTTTTTGTGTGAGCTTTAAAATCATGGAGGTATATCGTATGAACAAAAGAGTACATGATATGGTTATGCTGCTTCTCGGGGCATTTATTTTTGCGCTGGCAGTCAATTTATTTGTTATTCCCAATGACTTTGGTGAGGGTGGCGTGACAGGGATATCGATCATTCTGTATTATTTGCTGAAATGGTCACCTGCGCTGGTCGGCATCATCTTGAACGGGATTTTGCTAATCATCGGCTACAAGCTGCTGGATAAAAAGACGACGGGCTATACCATTATCGCCGTTGCCTTTAACTCCCTGTTCCTGTACTTGACCAAGAACTGGCAGATCGCTTCGGATGAGCCAGTGATTAACGCTATTTTCGCGGGTCTGTTTGCCGGGGTCGGGATTGGACTGATCATTCGGGTCGGCGGCACGACTGCAGGTACGACAATTCTGGCTCGTCTTGCCAATAAATATTGGGATTGGAATATCAGCTATGCCTTGCTGTTCTTTGATCTTATCGTTGCCGGACTGTCCGCCTTCGTCATTGGTATCGAAAAGATGATGTTTACGTTCGTCATCCTCTATATCGGAACCAAAGCTATGGAGTTCATTATCGAGGGCTTGAATCCTAAAAAAGCGGTGACCATCATCTCGGCACACTATGACAGCATTGCCGTACGGGTTACGGAGATTATGGATCGCGGAGTAACGGTGCTCCGGGGATACGGCTATTACACCGGCGAAGAAAAGGAAGTCCTCTACATCGTAATTAGTAAGCAGGAAGTTTCCATGCTCAAAAAAATCGTACGGGCTGAGGACAAAAATGCTTTTGTCACGATCCACGATGTGCGCGACGTGTTTGGCGAAGGATTTATTGATATTTCTAAATAAGCCAATCGGCCATTGATTTATTCCATAAATTCGCTATACTGATAAAAATCAATATACAATCGATGAACGGGAAAGTAGTTTCCTTGGACCCTAGTCCCCAGCGAGCCGGAAGAGTGAGAGCCGGTACAGGCCAGTTAATGAAGCGCACCCGGGAGATGGACTTCTGAACTGATAGTAGGAAGCCCCGGCTGAAGACCGTTAACCTGTAAGGTGGCTAAACCAAGGTGTTTAGCAACGAGAGTGGTACCGCGAGCGCTAAAGCCCTCGTCTCTTTTAGAGACGTGGGCTTTTTTTGATGTTTTTCAGCCCGCTAAGTACTGTAGCGCAAATCTGCTTCAAGAATTTTAAAGGAGGTTCATCCCGTGTTAAGCCAACTTATCAGAACAAGCTTGGAACAAAGCGTCCAGCAGGTATTCAGCAGCCTGAGCGCTGCCGCACCAGAACATTTAACCATCGCTCTTGAACAGCCCGCTAATCCGGATTTCGGCGACTACTCCAGCAATATTGCCATGCAGCTGGCCAAAGTCCTGCGCAAGGCCCCAATGGCTATTGCCGAGCTGATCACAGCGGAGCTTGGGCAACAGGGAGCGATCAAGGGATTGCTGCAGCGAATCGAGGTTGCAGCTCCAGGCTTCATCAATATGTACGTGAATTGGCAGGAATGGGCAAATCACAGCTTTGAGCTGCCGCCAGGGAACGGGAATAAGGTGATCATTGAGCATACTTCTGTGAACCCAAACAAATCAATGCATATTGGACATCTGAGAAACTCCTGTATTGGAGATGCGCTGGTTAGGATTTTGAAAAAAACAGGTTACGACGTGGAAGTTCACAACTATGTGGATGACCTTGGCAATCAGCTGGCAGATACGGTGGTCGGGCTAATGAATGTGCCGCTCACGGGTGATCATGTCCGCTTCGGTGATTATTGCTGGGATATCTACGCCGGAATCAATAAGGAATACGCGTTACATCCTGAGACGATCCATAAACGGACAGAGATTCTCCACGCACTGGAAGAAGGAAACGGCAATACCGCTTGGCTCGGCAGCCTTGTGGCTGAACGGATTGTGAGAGAGCATGTTGAGGAAATGAAAAACTTCGGCATCACCTACGATTTGCTGGTGTGGGAGAGCAGCATTTTAAAAGAGGGATTTTGGTCCTCCGCTTTTGCGCTGCTGGAACAGACGGCCGTTTTTGTTCAGGAAACCGAGGGCAAGCTGGCGGGATGCTGGATTCTGAAGCAATTGGCAACAGAAGGCACAGGGGCGGATTCAGAGGAACATCAGAAAGATAAGGTGCTGGTGCGCTCGAACGGGATTTTAACCTACACCGCCAAGGACATTGCCTATCATCTCTGGAAATTCGGACTGCTGGACAAAAACTTCTCCTACAGCGAGTTTAATGCAGGCGTTTGGACGACGGGTCCAAGTGGACAGCAGATGCCTTTTGGAGAGGCGGATATGGTGGTTAACGTCATTGATTACAGACAGGAGTATCCGCAGGCGATGGTGAAGCAGGCTTTAGAGGTATTGGGATATGCCGAGCAAGCCGAGAAGCTTCATCATGTAAGCTATGGCGTGGTTTCCCTTAGTCCGGCTTCCGCCGCTGAACTGGGGATCGATACCTCGGACGGCAAAACCTCTTACGCCATGTCCGGCCGTCAGGGCATCGGCATCAAGGTCACCGAGCTGGTGCAGCTCATGGAGAACACCATTGAAGCCACCCGCTCCGACAAAAACGGCCTGTCCAGCCGGCTGATCGCCACAGCTGCAATCCGTTACTATCTGCTGCGTTTCAATCTGGGGACGGAGATTGTGTTTGATTTCAAGCAGGCGACCGAGATTTCCGGCAATACCGGCGTATATCTGATGTATACCTATGCACGTGCAGGCAGTGTGCTCAGCAAAGCTGCTGGAATGGAAGCAGGAGCCGTATTGGGAGCAGCTGCGGTACCGGATTTCCCGGTCCCACTGGACAAAGCGGAGCTTGCCCTGCTGAGACATCTCAGCATCTGGCAAGACACCTTATACAGCGCAAGCATCGAGCTGACGCCAAATACAATCTGCAACTACGCACATACTCTGGCCTCGCTGTTCAATAACTTTTATTCCGCCTGCCCGATTCTCAAAGGGGAGCAACCCACCATCCGCTTCCGTCTCTGGCTTACTTCAACATTCCAGGAAACGCTCGGCGAAGTGCTTGAGGTGCTTGGCCTGCCGAAGCCGGAGCGGATGTAACCGAGGAAGTGGCAGACTGTAGAGCGGGTATAAATCAGGAGTAAGCCGGTCTATGCAATAAGCACGGCTATCACTTCATTCACTTAGATATAAGCTTAATTGCATTGTATACACTAGCGTTGCATAAAAGCTGACATAAACCGAACTGCATAAAGTAACTGCGAGAAATAGAAAAATCCCCTATTGTAAAAGGGTAGGCACGTTGTCCATACCTCCTTACAAAGGAGACTCGCATGGATAACGTTAATGCAAATTCGGTCGTTCGTCAATTCTTATCTTTACTTCCGGTCCATGTTCTGGATCGGACCTTGTTCGATCACTACTCCAAAAAGCTCACCGTCGTGAAAGCCGTCTTCATTTTTGTCACTGCCCAGATGAACCGATGGTCTTCCTATACCGAAATCGAAGCTCATATTCGCGCTCAACCCGAACTGCAGCGCCTACTTCATCTCGACAGCATCAGTGGCTCCCAGTTATCCCGTTCCTTGGATCGTCTGCCCACCGAGCTACCCGAGTGGATCTCTCAGCAACTAGCCCAGCGCGCCAAACGACGGACGGCAACGCTGGGTGGGATCTCCAATACCATCCGGAAACTGAGCATCGTAGATGCCTCTAGCCTTTCGCTGCCGTTTGGTCTTGGGGATTGGGCACGGGTGTCCCGTAAAGCTAGCAGTGTGAAGATGCACCTGCGCCTCGTGGCCGCCTCGCCGGATACCGTTTTCCCTGATGCCATGGTACCCACCTCCGGCAATGTGGGAGACAGGGCCTGTGCCCTTCATCTCGTCATCCCCTCCGACACCACCTATGTGATGGACCGGGGCTATGATGACTACAAAAAGATGGAGGCATGGAGTACGGATGGGATTCGGTTTGTAATGCGTTTGAGAGATCGGGCATTCACTACGGTCCTGGAGGAATCTCCCGTGAAGGCAGAGGGCCGAATCCTTAGGGATGCCAAGGTTCAAATGGGCAGTGCCTTTCGTGACGATAAGCAAACACTACGGCTCATTGAATTCACGGATGAACAGGGACGTCGCTACCGGCTCGTCACTTAGATCTGGGATTTATCGGCGGAGGACATCGCACAGATCTACAAAAACCGCTGGCTGGTGGAGCTATTCTTTAAATGGATCAAGCAGCATTTGTCGACGGTACATGTGCATAGCTATAAGCCGCAGGCGATTTGGAACCAGTTGTTCCTGGTCTTAATCACGGCGCTTTTGGTTCAAGAGGTAAAAGCTTCTTTTGGCACCAAACACACGCCGTGGCAACTGCTTAAAGTGATGCGGGTCTATCTCTATCGGCCGTGGTCTTCCTTGGAACAAGAGGTACAAGGGCCGCGCAGAGCCTCTAAAGGAAAACCGCCGGGAGCCGGGCAAAAACCCAAGATCTTACGAACAACGGTGGGTGAACTTCGGTTGAGCAAAAAGTAATCCACACACAAAAAATATGGACTAAATTGACAACATGTGCTCTGCATTTATATGTCCTTCGACTTTTAGCTTTAGAGACGAAAAACAAGATGTTAAAATATTCTTTTTAATCCAATAATATGATTATCGCAATCTTATGTCAGGGTTAATGCAACGCTAGTGGATGCATACAAGTTAGACATGTTAAAAAAGTCGCGTTTCCGTCCTAGCTTCACTAGACACGCCGCAGAAAAAAACAAACCCGCCAGCATGTTTTACTCGGCGGGTTATTTTATGTATGCCCGATTCTCAAACCATCACCGAACAAAATAAACACCAGCTAACTTCGTCTTACGTTCTGCACACTGTCATACGCACTCATAATATTAGATACATATCGCTGATGTTCAGAAAATGATCAGAGGTTTGGGTTTTGATAAGAAAGTAATTTGATATTCTGGGCCTATAGCCCCTCTAAAGGAGGATAGAATGGATCAAGAAAAAGCCATAGATGATTTAGCCAAGTATTTAATTGTACAATATCCCGGCAAACATGATGGGAGGTTCCGCCGGGCTGCAGTTCTTGGCCGGATAGAAACCATTGTCGAAAGCGATCGTTCACCTTTACTTTGCCTCTTTACAGTTACTGTAGATTTAATTTTCATGGGAGCTAAACAAGAAAAAGCAAGTCACATCAATTGAAGTTCAAGAAGATCCAAATTATCGCGGACGAGGATCATTTTGTGCTTATAGTCCCAATGGCCAATCAAGTTGGGCAGCTTCGTCAGATTGTAGTCTTTATTCCATGCCAACAAGTTGTGGATGCCTTCGAGCGTCTCGCGCTTCTTGTTTGGGACTATGCCCGCAATGCGCTCTTCATAACGCTTCCAGATTCTTTCCTCCTGAACGGACAACGGCGTCATCAGTACGACGATCTTATCTGTCTTCAAATGAACTGCTTGTTTTGCCAAGTACTCCTTCAGTATGGTTAACGTTACCTCTGTGACATCGAGATTGCCTAGCTCCAGCACTAACATCTTGTGCTGTAAGGCGTATGCTTTTAATGTTTTTGGACTGAACCCTTGAATGCGTTTGTCAGCCTCATACAAGCTCCACAACTCATTTAAGTTCATAACAAAACCTCCCTTTAGAAGCTATTAAATCTAGTTTGCTTCTAAGGAGAGGTTTTAATCTGCCCGCTGTATTAAACTAGCGTTTCCCGATAGCTCAATATAGTCATTGCGTTTTTCGGCGGTATCCTTCTTCAATGATTAGTTTAAGACCTTCAGTTCTTCTTTGAATAAATGTGTTCCAAAAAGTTTTACCTTTTTCAGCTAATTGTTCTGGAGAATAGATCCCTTCATCATACTGTCCCCAACAACCGTCCTGGGTTAGTTTATCCCATCCCATATAATCTGCGTAGAAACGGTTTTCTGAAGGTACAACTGAACCCATGGAATTAGATTTAACTAGTTCAGGGCAAAGCCACATAGCCGTACAAACGGATAATAAACCACCATGCATTTCATTTAAGTCCCTTAAACCAGTAGCCTCAATCGCTTCTTCCCATGCAAGATGATTATTGTGATTTGCGGTTATAACGATAATCTCTGGATACTTGAAATTGATATGCTTAATAAATGCTCCTTCCCAGTAGGATCCGCCATGTCCTGTGCAAACCAAGAACTTTCTAAATCCTTGTCTTGTTAGGTTGCTAATAATATCTTCCAACATTGCTGTTAAGATGTTGGGGCTTACGGTAACAGTCCCCTTGAAGTTGGCATGCTCCTCAGAGGTATTAAAGGGGATTGTAGGTAGCACGTAAGCATTTAATTCTCTCCCATAAGCGGTCGCATATAACTCAGCAATAAGCGTATCTAAATGCATGGGCAAATATGGTCCAAATTGTTCCGTTGCTCCAACCGATAAAATTGCAGTATCAACCCCACTGCTTGAAATATCCATTGTTGTGTTTCTAAAACTAAGCATAATAACACCCCTAAATAGGCTGATTTTCTAAATGACACACCATATTGTACCATTTATGGGGTGGTAGAAGACAATTTAAATCAAACAATCCTATCCGAAAGAGTATTGAGCAAATCTGCCCGTTAGCTGAATAGGCAGCCGATGATCTCGGCTACCTATTGTCATGGAGCTATCGTTTCCCGTTAGCTTAATTAGACAAGTCATTTAAATATTTGAAATTTTTAAGCATTCTTCATCCTGGTCCTTACCCTTTCGACCAGATCACTTTTCTAAAGGAAGTCTTGAGGTATATTCCGGGCCCATTCGTTCGAACACTCGATCCAATTGTCTGGTTAGATAAGGCGAAACGACACCAATACCGGCCGTTGCTTCTAACAAGGAAAAGGTTTGTCCACCCCACGGGCCTTGGGGATCAAACACTTGTCTACCGACTTGTAAGCCTTCTGCTGTCATAGATGTATTCAAGCGTTCCAATCCTTCTCTAAACAGCCAGACCGGTAGCAGTTTATTCCTACGCCGGGACCATTCTGCCAAGAATGACATGCCGCGCAAAATATCATATTCAAAAAACCTTGGAAAGAAAGGCTTCAGCCATTCCATATCGATGACGTCCCCATTTTGTTTAGAACATACAAGACGATGTTCAATTAAATAACGTGCACCTTCGTCTAAGAAAACAGCTTCCTGTTCAGTAAATTCACGGTCAGTATGCCATAAGATAGCTTCAAGCGGAGGCAATGTTGAAACAATAGAGCTTTTTTTAGAATGAGTATAAGCTTCAGGATCGCAGTTCAGTCCACCATCAGGTAGCTGATGCTTTAAGAGCCATTCACGAATCCAAGGTAGTTCCTTGTCCAAATCACAACCATACGCCATTAGAATCATATAGTACACGGCAAGTTCACAATGGCAGCAATCCATCTTCATCTTATCAATTTCACTTGTTGGATGGTCATTGGCAGATATAATGAAAGTTGGCCAGACCTGGGTTTTGAGTAGATGTTTAGCTCTTTCAATAGCGGACTGGGGGATCCGTTTCACCTCCCCCATTTCATAAAGAGCAGCCATATGCCACCAAGCTCCATCCCATTTTCGACGAGTGCACTCGCCGTGAGCCATCGTAAAATGCGGTGCAAATTCAAGAAACTCTATAGATTCTTCGATTGCCAGTCGAATAGTTTGATTAGTTTCCATCTGGTACCTCCTTTTTAAGTACTTCTACCTCACTCAGTTTAGCAAATACCTCACGTCGTATTCCTTTCCAAGCTTCAACATTCGATATGTTATTAAACTATCCTGACCGTTAACCATTATTTATGATACAGTTCCCCGCGTTGTCTGTAACGGTAAGTTTTAGGGCCATCCTTTTGTGGGATGGCCCTTTCAATTTTCTCATTATGTGAACTATGTTCCCCGTTAACGAGCCGCCAACATAAAAAACAGAGCATCTGAGGCCGCTCCTCAGATGCCTTGCATTTAGTATTGTTTTATGACTGGTTCAATTTCATAAGTCTTCTGCACCGGTAGGTAGGTTTTTACTCGCTCCATTTCGCCTCGTGTACATTTTATTGAGTATGATCGTTTGCACGATAATGAATATACCACCAACCGCCCAATATAACGGTAACGCGGCGGGCATCTGAAAAGAAAATACACCCATCATGATCGGTGACAATAATCCGATAAAAGCCATTTGGTTATTTTGATCTTGCTGTATCTGCGCTGAAACGGTTTGAGATACGCGGAACTGAACGTAATACACCACAGCGGCAATAAGCGGCAAAATCATATCTGTTTTCCCCAAGCTAAACCACAGAAAATCGTGAGCTCCAATCTCTTGGGTACGACGAATGGCGTAGTAAAATGCAAGGGTGATCGGCCATTGGAGAAGCATCGGTAAACACCCCATGTTTAAGAGATTAAATTGATGCTTCTGGTAGAGCTGCATCATCTCGGCTTGCTGTTGTTTTTTTGCATCCGCACTGACGTCATTCTTATACTTCTCCTTAAGTTCAGTTAACTCCGGCTGGAGGACGGCCATCTTTTCTTTCACGTCCAATTGTTTCTTGGTTTGATTCATCATGAGCGGCATGATCGCAAGTCTGATAATGAAAGTCATCAGCACGATCGATAATCCGTAGTTTCCCTGAAATGCATTCGCGAAGAATTTGATCAAGAACGAAAAGGGATAAATAAAAAAGTGGTTAAATATCCCTGATGAATCGGCATTAATCGAGTTTGATTGGGATGCTGTCGTACACCCGCTCAGCACAATGACCGGAATAACTCCAATCAACATGATGAGAATGGGCTTGGCCCATTTCTGGAGCAACAAAATCTTTTTCATCGTTGTCCTCCCTAATTGAAAGTATTGAATATCAATGTGGGGAAGGACCATTTTCGTCCTCATCAGGTGCTTCTCTTCGTCTGGCGATACGTACAATCCACCGTTGAATGCTGTTGGGTTGCGACAGTCTGATGGCCACAAACCAAGTTGAACCGGCTGCAGCAATTTCATGACCCCAGTGTATCTTTTGTAAAGAATAATAGGTGAATGGAAGTACTACTAAGGAAGTGATGAGAGCGATCGAGAATGCCAATTGAACCAAGTCATAAAAATGCTCCAGTCAAGTTCACCTCCGCATGAGCCATATTGGTAAAAATTTGAATAATGGTTATACGTTAGAATAACTGTGTGGTTTCACTAACCTGCCCTTTCGTTGAACAGCGGCGGATTTCTGAAATCGGTAACAAATAAGGCTTTGCAGGAGTCCTCACGGCTGGTCAGGTACTTCTTTAACCATACTTTGCACACAGTCGTAAAGTATACTTCTCTTTGCTTCGATCCCTTGCCATTAACGGTTGCTGAGCAGTTCTCCCAGTTAAGGTCCTCGATGTTGATGTTCTCCACCTCCCCAACTCGGCATCCGGTGCTGTAGAGAAACTCAAGCAGTGCTCTTTCCCTGAGTGATTGACATGAGATCTTTAAGTGTATGATGTCTTCCTCAATCAAAAACTTAGGAATTCGTTTATCTAATTTCGGTTCTCTAATTTTTGAGAAGGGTTTGAAGTCAGAAACGTCTCTTCATAAGCGTAACGGAAAAGAGAACGAACAAACCGAATTCGATGTCCCAGGCTGCTTGGCTTCAAGCAATCTGCTTGTTTTGCCAAGTACTCCTTCAGCATGGTTAACGACGTCTGCGATTTCGAAATTACCTAGCTCCAACACCAACATTTTGTGCTGAAGAGCGTATGCTTTTAATGTTTTCGGATTCCCTTGTAATACCGCTGCTTCAATTGAACGATTAATGCTCTCTTCGTTAGGGTCATCGATCCGGAAAATGCGGAAGCACTGAAAAGCACGTGGAGTTGGCGTTCAATATGGCGACTTTGATCAACCGGAAACACTGAAATGGTAGGATAGCCCTTGGTAACTCTATTCTTGTGGGGGGCTATACGTTGTTTGGTGAATCTTTAGTCGACAGTGCGGATTTGATCGGGTTATTTTGCAGACTGCACATGAATTCAAAGACCAGTTTGCTTTGCCGGTAAGGTCTAGCGAGATGGATATACTGAATTATATCGAGAAGAAATCCATAACACCGCTGATCGCTGATGCCCCGCCATTTTTTTAAAGTGTCCAAGCCTACAGTAATGGTCATGATCAACTCGCAGCTTAAGCAGAGTTATCTTCAGAAAGCTGCAAGTGGATGGAAGAAGTGCTTCCGTCCCGCTTACAACTAAAGGCAGCGAATTAGTGCCATCGACCGCTACTTCTAATTTCCACAATCTTACCCGGCTGCAGGAGCAGTTGGGGGCGGAGGCCCTAAAAACACATTTTTCGAATACGATATATTAGATTACGCTGCCACCATATCTCAACGTATTTATTCCATTAGAAATATTCTCAAAGCCAAGCTTCTTATAAAACTCAACATTTTTATCTTTGCAATATAATTCAATTCTCTCTACTCCAATAAAATCTTTATTATTTATT
>NZ_JBOFBG010000017.1:0-145317 GCF_051594305.1 Paenibacillus sp. IHBB 3054
CAATTTGTACAACTAAATGTTCCTTATTTGCTCGGCATTCCGTTTTAGTTGTATTTTGTACAGTAGATGTCCGACTTAATGCCGAAAATGGACCAGAAACCGGAATTTAGATGTACAGAGTGCAGTTAAGTGCTGAACGGAAGCGAAACCAGCCCGTTTAGTTGTACAAACTGCAATTATCTCCCTCAAACTCAATGGGCAGCAGCATAACCGCAGCTGGGAGGACTAAGTATAAGCAGAATGGAGCTGCGCTTGCGGGCTAGCCGCAGATCGCCGAAGCGTGGTCACCGCAGGCCATTCATTCGCAAGCGCGATGGAACTCGCGCTCGGGAACCCCAGCCAGCCGTACCCTACACACGACGCTGACTGAGTACGGGCCAGCCACGTCCTACACGACGCTGACTGGGTACGGCTAGCCGCGTCCTACACACGACGCTGACTGGGTACGGGCCGGCCGCGTCCTACACGCTTGCCTGGCAAGGGCCAGCCGCGCCCTGTTCGCGGGCCGCCGCCAGCGGCGAGAGCACGCGCAGCGCGCCCGGCTCGCAGCGCACGGCCAGCGGCGCCGTGCCGAGGGGCTCACCGTCGCCGATGGCATGGCGGGCCTGCGCGAAGTGGACAGCTACGCTGTGCCCGCGCAGCATCGTCACGAAGGGCAGCGCAACATGCGTGCCCTTCAGCAGCGTCGGGAATAGCCGCAGCACCTGAATGCGACTGCAGCCGTGCACGACGCAGACGTCGAGCAGGCCGTCATCGGCCTCCGCCTGCGGGCAGATCAGCAGCCCGCCGCCATAGCTTGGCAGGTTGCAGATCGAGACAAGCCAGGCTTTCTCGAAAGCCAGCTCCTTCCCGTCGCAGGTGACGCTCACCCGGCAGGGCTTGAAGGTCATCAGCGTATGCAGAATGCCGATGATATAGGCCAGCTGTCCGGCGCCGATGGCGTTGCACAGCCGTTTGTAGAAGCCGTTGTTCACATTTACGGCTACCTGTGCATCGAAGCCGCTGGCTACGGCGGTCAGGGTGAGGCCGCCCGCCCCCGAGAGCAGATCGGCTTCGAGGCAGCGGTCCTGCAGCGCAGCCTCCAGCGCGGCCTCTGTGGCCAGCGGGATGCCGAAGCCGCGTGCCGTGTCATTGCCGGAGCCGGCGGGGATGACGGCTAGCGGCACACCTCTGCGCCGCAGCGCGCCCAGCACGCTGTGGATCGTGCCGTCGCCGCCGATGACGATGGCGGCGCGCCAGTCGTCGCGCCGGGCGAGCGCCCCAAGCACCTGGGCTTCGGCGTGGTCGGCGTTCTGCGTGAACAAGGGCTCATGAGGGGTGCCGCGTGAATGCAGCATCTTTTCGACCGTTTGCCATGTCCGCTGGCCTGCTCCGCCGCCGGAACGGGGATTTATGATCAATAAGTACATGTATGTTCCTCCAGCCTGTAGATTCCTGTATGTCCTGATTCCATTGTACGGAGTGGACGTTCAAAAGGGAATCTTAAAAATAAGGATAAACAGCAGGAGGCAGGCTACAACTGACGGAGCTGGCTTTCGGCGATCTCCCCTGCCCAGGGAAGCTTATACCATCTTCCGCCCAAAGCATGGTAGATCATGAGAAGCCATACGGCGAAGCTGCAAAGGGAAATTAAAGCGGCGACGAGAGCGCCGAGCAGCGGAATAAAGCCGCTGAGGACATGGACAATCATCAGTGTCCCGAAGGCGATCAGCGACTGCAACGCATGAAAGAGCACGAAGCGGCTGCGTTTCTCCAGGGCCAGAAAAACGATGCCCCCAATAAAGGGAAAGAAGTAGCATAGGGCGGCGGCAATATGGTCAGGCAGTCCGGTGGAAGATCTGAAAGGGGACAAAGGGCTCACTCTCCTTGTACTTGGAGAAGAAGGCGGCTAACCGGTTCCCTCTTCTCTATGAGCCTATGATTTGTCCCGGCAAAGTATGTGGACCGGGAAGGGGTTCAAATAAAAAAGCATTCTTCCTTTCCGTTAGACATGCTAAAGCTCCATCGCCGGTATAATGTATTGTTCAACCAGTCTGCGGGGGTGTTTCCACCGGCTGACCGCGCTCTCGGCGGTGAATATAACGGCGGCGTCCAGCTTCGGCAGCAGCAATAGCTGCTGGCCCCCGTGTCCATGTGCCAGCACGTAGGGCTGGCTGCTCATCATGCCGTTCCAGAATTGATACCCGTAATGGCCGTAGGCCGGATATCCGGGGGTCTGGGCTGTGAACGCATCTTCCATCCAATTCTGCGGGATCATCTGCTGTCCTTTGTAGAGGCCGCCGCCCAGCAGGACCATACCGACTTTAGCCAGATCACGCGAGGTCAGGTATAAGCCGATATGGCCCATGCTGTGCCCTTCAGGACTGGGCAGCCAGGCAGTGTGGTGAATGTCCAGTGGTCCAAACAGATGCTCTCTGGCATAGCTGTAAGCGTCCAGCCCTGAGAATTCGCTCAGCATAACCGATATTAGATGCGAGTCGCTGCTGCGGTATTGAAATTGCCCAATATTTTCATGATCAATGGGCAGGCTAAGAGCGTACGAAGTCCAGCGGCGGCTGCGCTGCAGATTACGTACGAGCGGTTCTCCGAGCTTCCTGCCGGTAATCCACCTGAAGCCGGAGGTCATGGTCAGCAGGTGGCGCAGCGTAATTTCCGAAAGCTGCGGAGAGCAGCGGGGCGGCAGATACCTCTGAAGCGCTTCGGCTACAAAGGAGTGGACTCCCGGAATATGGCCTTTGCCGATGGCAATGCCGATAAGAAGAGAGAGGAAGCTTTTGGTGGCTGAACGGAGATCATTCAGCATTCCGGCATGATATCCCCCGTAATACCGTTCAAATATCAGTTGCCCGTGGCGGACGACAAGCATACTATGCATTTTGGGAAATTCTTTCGTAACTGCCTGATGGGCCTTCTCCAGTCGAAGAGGACAGGTTCCGGTGTCATCCGGACGGGCTGCTGCTATAACGGGTGCCGGGTTGTTAGGTGTGTGTAGTAAAGACAGCTGCTGGCTCATAGCAATCCCCTTTCCAAGCTGCCTGCTGCAGTCTAAGATGCGGCGGCGGATACGTTATTTTAACCAAAAGTCTGCAAGCCTCACCTGCTGCGGTAGAGAAGAGTAAAAAAATATTTTACGTACGTAAATTTTACAAGGAAAGGTGGAAGTTGGACTGGAATATGATACAATATAACGATAAGGCCCGAAAGGAGTGATTCAGCAAGTGGCTCTTCGGGTAAGTAAAGTGTCAAGGTGTTCCGCATTTGGTGCATCTTACTCTCAGCCCAAATCACGACGAACCTGCTTCACCGGCAAGGCGGACCTCCATATTTATGGAATGAACGTTTAGGCGGATAATGCAAGCCACGTATGTGTTACGGTTTCTTGACTTGCATTTCGAGGTTACGGCGGACTTTTCATCATGCATTCTCTACAACGGAGCATTCATTTTCAATGTTTTGGGAGGGAACTGATCATGGCAAGTAAAGGTCATAACGAAGTGAAGGAAAGTCTACGGGAAATGACACGCATTTTCCGGCCCAAAGATCCCAAGAAATTTGTGAAGGAGTATGTCCGGAAGTATCGGATCACAGGAGGCTATGAAGAAGAGCTGACTATGGTCGTGGAGCATGAGTTGGGAAGAATAAACTCATCCGTCTCCTAATTTACAGACAGGAATACTTCCTGCTATTTGACGACATCAAATTTGGAATTACATCCATGAGGATTCTCATAAACCGTGCCCGGGCGGCTTGCTGCCGCAGGAAGCGGTTTTTTTTGTGCGCATATTTATTGCAATGCCATAAATCATAAAATAGTCAAATGAATTAATAGACAAAAATAGATTTGTATGCGCTTTAAAGAAAAAATGATAAAAGATTCATTTTCTGTAAGCGCTCTTAAATACAGTAAGGACAAGCTTTTGCTGTTTGAAAAAATGCTTTGTGAACTTGCTGTGAACGATTGACAAAAGACCCCCATAAACTTATATTAATAGTGATTGTTATAATTGACAGGAAAATCCTCTAATCTACGAAATCGGGAAAAGCGGGGTAGATCAATGATGAAAATGTGGCAGGCTGGTAAACGGCTTCTTCCCATGACAGCAACGCTTGGACTCATTCTCGCAGGATGCGGGCGGCAGGACTTGTCGGTGCTCAGACCGCAGGGACCTGCAGCGGAAAGCTCGTTCGGACTCATGAAGCTGTCGATTACCATCATGATTGTCGTGCTGCTGATCGTCTTTGCCATTGCGGCCTACGTGCTTATCCGTTACCGCAGGAAACCGGGCCAGCATGAGATCCCTGAACAGGTGGAAGGCAGCTTCAAGCTTGAAGTGCTGTGGACGGTCATCCCGCTGATCCTTGTAATTGTGCTGGCGGTTCCGACCGTGCAGGCGGTGTTTGCCGCAGGAGATGATCATTCGAATGATAAGAATGCAGTTAAGGTCAAGGTGACCGGCCACCAATACTGGTGGGAATTCGAATACCCCGATTACGGTGTGACAACGGCGCAGGATCTGGTGATTCCTGCGGGCGTGGATATCGCCTTTGAGCTGACTACAAAGGATGTGCTGCACTCATTCTGGGTACCTTCTCTCTCCGGCAAAATCGATACCAACCCGGACGGGTCAACGAACCATTTCAGCTTCAGTGCGCCAAATGAAGGCGTTTACCGCGGCAAATGCGCGGAGCTGTGCGGTCCTTCCCACGGATTTATGGAATTTAAAGTGAAGTCGGTCAGCAAGGATGCGTTCACGGCATGGATTGCTTCCATGAAAGCCCCGGCAGTGATGCCTGAAGATCCGGCGCTTGCGGAAAAGTTCAAGTCCGCGTGCCTGACCTGCCATGCAGTGGGTGATATGGTAGGCAGCAACGGTCCATCCCTCACCGGGATCGGGTCCCGCGAGTCGGTGGCTGGTATTCTGCTGAACGACGACACAGGTGTCGACGGAGCGCCGATCCTGGAGAATCTTAAGACCTGGCTGCATGATCCGCAAAGCGTCAAGCCGGGCAACCGGATGCCTGACCCCAAGGAACTGGGACTCAGTGATGAAGAGATTGACGGAATTGCCGAATATCTGGCCGGCTACACGCTGGAATAAAGCCTATTGCCCAAAGCAGAAGCAGCATATTTGAAAAGGGGGTACGTACCTTGGCTCAAACAGCGCAATCCTTGAATCCTTCCGGGCCCTTGAGGCATGGCCACAGCGTTAAACGGCATACCGGAATCATGGACTGGATTACCACCGTCGATCATAAGAAGATTGCAATTTTGTACCTTTGGGCCGGAGGGATCTTTTTTGGCATCGGCGGGCTGGAGGCCATTCTGATCCGCATCCAGCTGATCAAGCCGATGAATACCTTTCTGGACGCCCAGACCTTTAACGAATTGATTACGATGCACGGGACAACGATGATTTTTCTCGGGGTCATGCCGGTCATCTTCGCGTTGATGAATGCGGTTATCCCGCTGCAGATCGGTGCGCGCGACGTAGCTTTTCCTTTTCTGAATGCGCTTGGCTTCTGGACGTTTCTGTTCGGCGGCATTCTGCTTAATCTTAGCTGGGTTATGGGTGGAGCGCCCGATGCCGGCTGGACCGCTTATACCCCACTGTCCTCCAGCTCCTACAGCACCACCCACGGGGTGGATTTCTACACGATCGGCTTGCAGATTGCCGGCCTAGGCACACTAATCGGCGGCATTAACTTCCTGGCTACGATCATTACGATGCGGGCTCCGGGAATGTCATTTATGCGGATGCCGATGTTCGCCTGGGCCACCTTTATCACTTCCGCTATTATCCTGTTCGCTTTTCCCGCAGTTACAGTAGGGCTTGTGCTGCTCACCTTCGACCGGATTCTCGGCGCCAATTTCTTCGAGACCAGCGGCGGCGGCAATCCGGTGCTCTGGCAGCATATTTTTTGGATCTTTGGTCATCCCGAAGTGTATATTCTGATTCTGCCGGCCTTCGGCATTATCTCCGAGGTCATCCCGACGTTCTCGCGTAAGCGGCTGTTCGGATACAGCTCCATGGTCTTCGCGACGATCTTGATCGCCTTCCTTGGCTTCATGGTCTGGGCGCATCATATGTTCACCACCGGCCTCGGACCGGTAGCGAACGCCTTGTTCTCTGTATCCACGATGCTGATTGCCGTTCCGACAGGAATCAAAATTTTCAACTGGCTGTTCACGATGTGGGGCGGGCAAGTACGCTTTACCACCCCGAATTTATTCGCGGTCGGCTTTATTCCAACCTTCACCATGGGCGGGGTTACAGGTGTTATGCTGGCTTCTGCTCCTGCCGATTTTCAGTTTCATGACACGTATTTTGTCGTTGCCCATTTTCACTATGTAATTGTCGGCGGCCTGGTGCTCGGCTTGTTCGCGGGCCTGCATTATTGGTGGCCTAAAATGTTCGGAAGAATGCTGAGCGAACACCTGGGCAAATGGACCTTCTGGACCTTTATCATCGGGTTTCACATGACCTTTTTTGTACAGCATTTCCTGGGGCTTATGGGGATGCAGCGCCGCGTATTTACGTATTTGCCGAATCAGCAATTCGACCTGCTAAATTTGATCAGTACGATCGGGGCAGGGCTTATGGGTGTGGGGATGCTGTTTTTCCTGGCCAATGTCTTCATCACTTCCAGAAAGCCGGCAGATGCGGCGGATGATCCGTGGGAAGACGGACGGACGCTGGAATGGACCATTTCCTCACCGCCTCCGGAATACAATTTCAAGCAAACACCGCTGGTGCGCGGTCTGGATGCTTTCTGGAAGGAAAAAACAGCCGGGCACAAGGGCATGACGCCATCCGAACCGGTAGGCTCCATTCATATGCCTTCAGCGACGGTGCACCCGTTCCTGATGTCGGTCGGTATCTTTATTGCCGGACTTGGCTTTATGTTCAGCCGTGATGATTTTGGCAACAGCTTTATGAGTTTTCTCTTTAATAACTATATCGTTACGGCGCTGGGTCTTCTGATAACCTTCGGGTCGATGCTGATGCGCTCGCTCTTTGACGATCATGGCTGGCATATCGAACCCGAAGAGCTGGAAGGAAGGTGAACCGACATGACAACGGCACATGCTGAAGCTGCAAAAGGCACTCTTCCGCACGAACCGGAAAAAGCGACGGCGGAAGGCCGCAACAAAGTCCTGGCCTTCTGGTTGTTCCTTGGTGGAGAAGCGGTGCTCTTCGGCACCTTGTTCGCCACGTTCCTGGCGCTGCGAAACCAGACGAATGACGGTCCGTCTGCGAACGAATTGTTCCATCTGCCGCTGGTTGCCGCCGCAACCTTTCTGCTGCTGGTGAGCAGCCTGACGAGCGTATTCGCCATTCAGGCGATGCACCGGAACCAGCCCGCCTTGCTGCGGAACTGGCTGCTGGTTACTGTAGTGCTCGGCGCGGCCTTTCTTGGTCTGGAAATCTACGAATTCAGCGAATATATAAGACACGAGAAATTCGGGATGACTACCAGTGCATTCAGTTCGGCGTTCTATACACTGGTCGGGTTCCACGGTGCTCACGTTGCTTTCGGGATTGTGTGGATCGCCGTGTTGATCGGGCAGCTGAGCTATAAAGGGCTGACGGTGGTCACGGCACCGAAGATTTATGTGTCCGCGATGTATTGGCATTTTATCGATGTGGTATGGGTGTTTATCTTCACGGTTGTTTACCTGCTCGGAAAGGTGGGTTAGCTATGGCGACAGAACAGCGTTCTCCGGATAGCGCGGTGAAGCACCGCCAGCGGCAGGAAGGGCCGCAGCGGCATATCGTGGTGTTTATCTTCTCTGTTATTCTGACGCTGATTGCCTTCGCAGCTGTTGCGGCCGGAGGAGTCAACGCGACCTTTGCCGTGATTCTGCTGCTGGTCATGGCCGTTCTGCAGGTTTTTCTGCAGATGGGCTTCTGGATGCATCTGAAGGACAAGGGACATTTGATACCGATTCTATTTATGCTGGGCGGCTTTTTTATCGCCGGAACTTGCATTATCATGGCACTGTATTGGGTTTGGTGGGATTAAGGAGGCTTCTGATCATGCTGGGATTACAATATTTCAGCTTTGAGGATTTGTGGAGTCCGCTTTTTCTGGCGGTCCTGCTGCTGCTGACGGCTGGATATTTCGTATTGATCGGTCCGCTTGCTGGTCGGTTCTCCGGTGCTTCTGCAGTTCCTGTATGGCGCAGGGGACTGTTTCTTAGCGGAATGCTGGCTCTTTACCTTGCGCAGGGCGGGCCGGTCAGCCTGCTGGGCCATATCTTCTTTTCCTTCCATATGGTCAGTATGGCTCTGTCCTATCTGGTAGCGGTGCCGCTGATTATGCTCGGGATTCCGGACTGGGCCTGGCGTGCTTTTCTTAAGGTGAACCCGCTCCGGCGTTTTGCCTTTCTGGCACAGCCGGTGGTGGCGGCCCTTCTGTTCAACGGGCTGTTCTCGCTCTACCATATTCCAGTGGTTCATGATTACGTGATGCTGCATTTTACAGTTCACCGGCTCTATTACGGCCTGCTTTTTCTGACCTCTGTGCTCATGTGGTGGAATCTGATAAATCCTCTGCCGGAGTACCGGAAACTTGGCGGCTTGGGTCAGGTAGGCTTTATCTTCCTGAATATGGTGCTGCTGACACCGGCCTGCGGGCTGATTATTTTTGCGGGGACTCCACTATATGCCACGTACAGTGATCCCGACACCTGGGCGCGGGCGATGGGCTACTGTGTATCGGGAAATCCCGCTTCATTGCTGCAGACGTTCGGCGGTCCGGCGTTCTTCGGATGGCTGTCGCCCAAGGTCGATCAGCAGGTGGGAGGCATCGCCATGAAGTTCATTCAGGAATTTATTTTTGCCTCGATGCTTGCTTATGTGTTCTATCATTGGTATAAAAAAGAGAACGGGCAAGACGATGCGGAGGTTTCCGCGCCATCCGCCGAACCGGGGGATGGCTATTTGAAATACAAGGAAGGTTGAGTCACATGCCTGAATTATCCTTGTATTTCTAAAGCAACGGATACCTGAGAGCGATACAGAGTATTGTTGGCATCGGAAGCATACGCTCTGCAAAGAACAATGTAGCGGCTTCTTCTTGCTCGTGCATAGCTGGCGAGCGCCGAGGGGGATAATCATGGATATTTTCACATTGTTTCCAACGATCAGCACATCTTTCATCGTAATCAGCGCGTTGCTGGTGGCGATCGGCTGGAGACAAATCATTAAGGGCAAGCGTGAAGCGCACAAGAAGACAATGATTGCCGCCGCTGTTGCTGCCATCTTGTTTTTCATTGTGTACGTGTCCAGAACGGCATTCGTAGGCAACACATCCTGGGGTGGACCGGCCGATTTGTCGACGCTCTACCACATCTTTCTGATTTTCCATATCGTGCTGGCGACGGTAGCCGCCGTATTCGGCATCACTACGCTGACGCTGGGCTTCAAGGCTCAATTTGCCAAACACCGGAAATGGGGAAGAGTGACTGCTGTCATCTGGTTTATTACTGCTATTACGGGTGTCGCTGTGTAT
This sequence comes from Paenibacillus sp. IHBB 3054, assembly GCF_051594305.1. Lineage (NCBI taxonomy): Bacteria > Bacillati > Bacillota > Bacilli > Caryophanales > Paenibacillaceae > Paenibacillus > Paenibacillus sp. IHBB 3054. Next base: position 9,517 of record NZ_JBOFBG010000017.1, read on the forward strand.
GTGCTGCTGTACATCTTTTATCCGGGCGGGCACACAAAGCCGGTCTGGGACATCATATTGAACGCGTAGCTGAAATTGGAATAAGCCTGTGCATCTGCAACCTTTCTGGGGAGCGGACAGCACAGGCTTTTTCTAAATATTAGAATTTAAATGCTTCACGCTTGATTATTGCAATCTCCAGGATATCCTAGCGGTATCCCAGCCATGGCTGTGTTCTCATAAAGGTCAGAATTGCACACTGAAACGACCAAACCGGTGAATCCCCGTGCCGAAATGATCCAGTTCATGTTCCCGCAGAAACTTAACCGCCAGCTTCACTTCCTCCAGAATCTCCGCTTCTAGACCCAGTGTATTATGTGAACCGTAAACTTTGTTGATTCCGTCTAATGCAGCCATTCTCTCCAGGGAATTGACCAAATCTGCAGGACTTGTTGAAGGATAAAAAGCATACACAGGCGTCTCATCATACAGCAGATCACCCGTAAACAAATAACCGCGGTCTTTATCGACAAAGCATACATGACCCGGAGAATGCCCGGGAGTGTGGTACACCTTAAGTGTTCTGCCGCCCAGAGAGATGAGGTCCCCATCGCTTAATAAGCCGGCTGGCTCGCCCTGAAAAGGCTTGTAAGCGTCAGGGTCAAAGCCCTCCGGCACAGGCCGGGTCAGATCTCTGCCGATGTCCCTGCGGATTTGCTCGATAGACAAACCCTGAATGCCATGGACCAGCCAGTCCTTATCCGCTTCATGGACATAAATACTGCTGAATAGTCCATGGCCGCCGATATGGTCCGTATGTACATGAGTGGTGAGCACTTCAATCGGCAGGCGGGTCAGCTGATCTGTTATTTCTTTGATATTGCCGATGCCAAGACCGGTATCAATCAGCGCAGCTTTTTCCTCCCCCAGCAGCAGAAAGGAATGCACCTTCTCCCAATGCCCGTATTCGCTGATTGCGAATGTGGCTTCATCCATTTGCTGAACAGTAAACCATGGGTCACTAATCATATGAACCTCCCCGATACTTGAGTATTTTCTCTCGAGTAGCCTACAAATCTCGCTGATTCCTACTTTATAGCTGATTGAAATTTATTACAAATGATTCTTGACAATGGAAAATACAGGTCATATACTGTGTATATAGATATATACAGTAAGCACAGAGAGATACACACTGAACCGTGTCTATCCGCTGCAGCCTACCGCAGGAGAAACAATAAAGCGAGGTTAAAGGTAATGACAATATTTAGAGACGCCTGGGTGATGGTCCGTGCAGATTTCCGCGGTGACAAGCTGAACATAGTGAGGGCCCTGCTGTTTTCCATTATCTTTATGGGATATATGGCCGCTATGACTGGAATGGTCACGGAAGATGCGCTGAGCGGAAGTGACGGAAGGCTGATGTCCGACTTCCTGCTGATTTCTATGATTCCCATGTTGGGCTTCACGCTCTCGCGGCGTACCATGAAATATTTTAGTGAAGACTCTTACACCCGGATGTTGGCCTATATGCGGAGTTTGCCTGTTCCGGCTGCGGTGATCCTGTGCAAAAGAAAGCTGGATGCAATGTTCTCATTTTGTCTGAATGGCGTATTGTTCTTCGGTTTAATGTACGCCATTAGTGACAATATACGCAGCCAGCTGACAGGGACTTCATACGTTGCGTTTGCATTTACCTGGATCGGTTATGGCCTGATGATGACTGGCATCTATATTTTTGTGGAGTTTCTGGTTAGCGGCAAAGCGTACTTTTGGATCACCCTGGCCCTGATGACGCTGTCCTTCGGGGTTGCGCTGCTGATTCAATGGGCGGATGGAAATTTGTTTCTGTACAGCGTCTCCTGCTCGAAGGAATGGGGGCTGTTATCTCCGCTGATGTGGGGAACGCTGCTGCTGGGCACGGTATCCGTGCAATTATTTTCCAAATTGACGACACACCGGCTTAAAAGCCGCGATCTCGTATGAGAGGGCGGAGGTAACTTATGTGGATACCGATACAGATTAACGAGAACAGTGCCGAGCCGCTGTACCATCAGATCGAAACCCAGCTCCGGTCGCTGATCATCAGCGGAGGCATCACGGAAGGGACACTGCTTCCCTCCATACGTGAATTTGCCGGAGATCTGAAATGCAGCGTGATCACCGTCCGCCGGGTCTATCAGGATCTGGAGAATGAGGGGCTGCTGCGGACAAGACAGGGAACCGGAACCTTTGTCTCCCATGTGGGTGACGGGGCGATGGAAGAATACAAACGGGATGCCGTCCGCAAAGCTCTGGAAAGTGCGGTGGATGTTGGCCTGTCGGTCCAATGCAGCGAAGAGGAACTGACGGGAATATTTGTAGAGATTGTAAAAGACAAATACAACAAACAGGAATGAAAGGTGGTTCATCTTATGGTACAGCAGGCCATAGAGCTGCGGAATGTAAGCAAGAAGCGGCGCAGCAGGACGATAGGACCGCTTAATCTGAATCTCCCGCAAGGCTATATTACCGCACTGGTGGGCCAGAACGGCTCCGGCAAGAGCACTTTACTTCACATGCTGCTGCAGCTGACCTTTCCGGAGGAAGGCGAGATCCTCTGGTTTGAACAGCAGCACAAGGCAGGTCTGCCGCTTGAACTACGCCAGAGCATTGCCTATGTGCCGGAAACCTCGCTAACGGAGGAGAATTACTGGACCTCAGATGAGGCCGCCGAATTCCGCCGGCATTGGTACCCTTCCTGGGATCATGACTACTTTCAGGAGCTGCAGGATAAATTTGAAGTACCGAGGGGAGCCAAGCTGGGCAAGATGTCCAAAGGTGAACGCCGTAAATTCGAGATTGCCGCTGCGCTGGCTGCCCGGCCCCGGCTGCTGCTGCTGGATGAGCCCTCCTCGGGTCTCGACCCCTTCGCCTGGAAGAGTATGATTGAGTCGATCCGCAATTATATGGATGAGAGCGATGCGACTGTTGTTATCTCCACCCATATCGTCGAAGAGGTTCGGCGGCTGGCTGATTTTATTGTACTGATGCATCGGGGACAGCTGCTCGGAATGGCGGAGAAGGACAGCCTGTTTGGTTCATGGAGCGAGGTGTGGGTGGGCGTGCAGGATGAGGAAGAGCTTAGGGAGCTGGCGGCTGAATTGCCGGGGGCTCAGCAGTTTGCACTGGAGACACCGGGAGTCGCTTCATTTATAACCCAGCAATTTAATCAGAATGAGAAACGCATTCAGCACTTGGGCGTAAAGGTTATCAAGAGCCGCAGTCTGGAGCTGGATGAGATTTTAAGCTTATGGACACAAGGACATCGTCCGATCCTGATCGACCAGAAGAGAGGGGACTAACGAATGGAAGCTTTGAAGCTTGAACAGGTAGTCAAGCAGTACGGAGACAAAACCGCAGTAAACAAAATTAATCTAAAAGTAGAGCAAGGTGAGATTTATGGTCTGCTCGGAGCCAATGGCGCCGGCAAAACAACAACAATGCGCATGGTGCTTGGCCTGATCTATCCCGACGAGGGCAAGATTCTCTACAACGGCAAGTCCTATAGCAATGAACTGCAGCATCTGATGGGCTATCTGCCGGAAGAACGCGGACTGTACCCGAAGGTGAAGGTGAGCGACCAGATTATTTATCTGGCCCGCCTGCGCGGCATGGCAGCAGCCGATGCGGAAAAGAGCCTGCGTTATTGGCTGGACCGCTTTGAAGTCCCGGAATATTACAATAAGAAGATTGAAGAGCTCTCCAAGGGGAATCAGCAGAAAATGGGCTTTATCGCCGCGGTTGTCCATAAACCGCAAATTCTGATTCTCGATGAAGCCTTCAGCGGACTTGATCCCGTCAATGTGGAGCTGCTGAAGGATACCGTCCGCGAAATGCGGGATCAGGGCACCAGTATCCTGTTCTCTACACACCGGATGGAGCATGTTGAGGAGCTATGCCGCAACATTACTATTCTTGACCGTTCCAATACAGTGGTCCAGGGAGATATCCGCGAGATTAAGAAAGGCTACCCGCGCGAGGAGGTTATACTCCGCACAGTGGGCGAAGTGGCTGGCCTGGAAAGTATCGCCGGTGTAACTGCCGTCCAGCGGCAGGAACGGGGATATGTTCTTTCGATCCGCGAGATCGGTGCGGCCCAGCGCATTTTGCAGCATGCTGTTGCACAGGGCGAGGTAGAGCATTTTGAGATCAAGGAACCGACGCTAAACCAAATCTTTATTAGAGCGGTAGGTGAATCCAATGAATAAGATGGGGACGATTATCGGTTTTACATTCAAGAATAAAGTAAGAACCAAGGCATTTCTGATTACTACGCTGATTCTGGTGGTTCTGCTGAGCATCGGGATGAACATTCCGTATATGGTGAAGCTTTTCCAGGGAGACGACGGGTCCGCAAAGAACCAAGTGCAGATCGGAGTCGTGGCAGAGGATGGCAACCGAGTAGCTGAGCTCCTCCAGGCCTATAGTCCGCCTGAGGGCGTGACCCCGGTAACGATCAGTCCATATGCTACTGCAGATGATGCAGCGCTCAAGAAAGGTCTGGACGAGGAAAACATCGAGGGTTATATCACATTGGGTGCACAGAGCGGTGAAGGCATTCCCGCGGTTACCTACTATAGCAAGAACGGTGAGATTGATTCGGATGTGCAGAACTATCTGCAGAATGCACTGCAGCAAGCCAATACTCAACTGATTGTAGGCGATAAGCTGACTGCGGAACAGGTGGCTGCGATGTACACCCCGGTATCCATCGGCACCCAGCAGATCAGCTCGGAAGGAGCCGGAAATGAAGGTACGGCAGAGGAATCACCGCCAATTATCAACTATGTGATTGTATATGCCCTGCTTATGCTGTTCTTTATGTCGATTATGATGACAGGCAATATGATCTCCGCCGAAATCACTTCGGAGAAAAGCTCCCGTATCATGGAGATCCTGATTACGAGTGCTGCACCACTGACGCAAATGTTCGGCAAAGTGATTGGCATCTTCCTGGTCGGCATCCTGCAAATTGCGATTATCTCCGCAGGCGTAGCCGCCAACCTTATGCTTCCGCATAATGCCAGTATCCTGACCGATTTTGATCTTGATCTGGGGCAGCTGGACATCAGTATCCTTCTATACGGACTGGTACTCTATATTCTGGGCTACTTCCTGTACGCCTTGATGTACGCAGCTGTAGGTTCCATTGTCAGCCGTACCGAGGACCTGGGCCAGGCGATCATGCCTATTCTTATGCTGGGCTTCGTCAATTTATATCTTCCGATGTTCAGCATCTCTGTCCCGGATACCATGCTGGTTAAAGTAGCAAGCTTTGTTCCATTCACTTCTCCGCTCAGCATGCTGCTGCGCATTGGTGTTGGCGAGGTAGCGACCTGGGAGATTCTGGTCTCGATTCTCATCTTACTGGCAACCACCTTACTGTTCGGCTGGCTTGCCGCCAAGATCTACCGCACGGGAGTGCTGATGTACGGCAAACGCCCAAGCATCAAGGAGATCAGAAAAGCGATGAAGGCCTACAAAATTTAATTGGAATCATCAATATAAATTAAACCCTTGAAACACCGGAAGTGCTGATGTATCAAGGGTTTGTTCTTTTTAAGGATCGAATGAAGGGTGACTATAGGCTTGAGAATGTGACTTGTAGATTTAAAGTTAATTTAAGAGTGGAAATAATGAATAAGAAACAACAGCAAAGTTTAGGAATACTGTTTGCAGTCTCTTTTCTTTCGCTAACAGCGAGTCAAATTATTGATTCTAACGGGAGCAATTTGATGGATTTCACGCAAGGTATTCTAACTGGTATGGGCATTGTGGGTATGGTGATGACCATCATAACCTATGGTAGATTTAATAAACGTAGTCATTAAGAACGAGACAATAAAATATTCCTAAAGAACCTGCGCTCCGTGCAGGTTCTTATAATTTACGGGATCAGGTTTTTGTCTTGAACAAAGAACAAGGACTCGATCCCTAGATAAGCGCGGGAGATGGGTATTCAAAGGCTTTTTGATTCATCTCTAGGTTATTCGCGCGAAATAATAAGCAGAAGCTCGCCATCCAATTCGTAGGGTCCGAATAGAGCAGGCAGGATGAGATGATCGCCTTTGTTCAGTGTGTGTTCGCTGTCTTGGATGTGGAGATAACCCTTACCTTCAATGACGCTTACGAGCATGTATTTCTCATTCGTAAGCAGTTGGGTTTTTCCAGATACATCCCATTTCTCGACCGTGAAGAATGAATTATTAACAAACTTGGTCACAGTCAGACCATCTTGCTTGTTGGTTGTGTAAGCCGTAGGCTCGTATACCTGCGGGATGGTTGTAACATCAATGGCCTTCTCCAGATGAAGCTCACGCAAATTACCCTCTTTGTCCCGGCGGTCATAATCGTAGACGCGGTAGGTTGTATCGGAGCTTTGCTGGGTTTCAAGCACAACAATCCCTTTACCAAGGGCATGTACTGTTCCGCTTGGCACATAGAAAAAGTCTCCCGGTTTGACTGGAACCTTAGTGAGCAGCTTCTCCCATTCCCCTTGCTGCAACAGATGCTCTAAATCTTCTTTGGAAGCAGCTTCATGGCCGTATATGATTACTGCACCGGGCTCTGCATCAACAATATACCAGCATTCCGTCTTGCCAAGCTCGCCGTTCTCATGCTTGCTGGCATAATTGTCATCCGGATGTACTTGAACAGATAAGTCATCGGAGGCATCCAGAAGCTTGATAAGCAAAGGAAACACCGGGGAACCGGAACGGAACAGCTCCGGGTGCGAGCTCCATAATTGTCCCAGCTCCAACCCTTGATAAGGTCCTTCTTTGACGATGCTCTGGCCGTTGGCATGCGCCGATATGGCCCAGCATTCGCCGGTAGAATCATTTGGAATAGGATAACCGAACAAGTCTCTTAGCTTGGTTCCGCCCCAAATACGTTCCTGAAAAACAGGCTGCAAATAGATAGGCTGATTCATTAACTGACACTCCCTCTAATAATTGGTATGAATAAGTGCTGCTGCACCGATCAGGCCGGCATCCTGCTGAAGAGCTGCGGGGACAACCCGGGTGCTCCGCCCGGAAGGATTCAATGCATGAAGCTTGATATAATCGCGGACAGCCTCGAATAAGGGTGCCCCAACCTGGGAGACACCGCCTCCGATAACAAGCAATTCAGGGTCGAAGGTGTTGATGAGCGTAACACAGCCGATGCCGATATAGCCGAATACGCGATCGACTAACGCTTTCATTGCGGCATCCTGACTGGATAAGGCCAGCTCGAAGACTTCCTTGGATGTCACCTGCCGGCCAAGTAGTTGGCTGGCTTCTCTGGCAATGGCTGTACCGGAGGCAATATATTCAAAGCACCCGCGCTGCCCGCAACTGCAGAGACCGGCGCCTGGATCAATGACCATATGTCCGATATCGCCGGCATTTCCGGTTGCTCCGGTAATCAGTCTGCCGTGGCTGTAGATTCCTGCCCCTATACCGGTACTGATCGTGATGTATACGAAATGGTCGGCGGCAGTGGCTGCTCCCGTCCACTTCTCCGCCAGTGCAGCGGCAGTGGCGTCATTTTCCAGAACAATAGGTATCTGAAAGTGACGCTCGAACGCAGCCACAACGGGGAAGTTCCACCAACTACGAAGATTGGGAGGCTCGGCGATCTGTCCGAGCTTGGTATTAAGCGGGCCGGGTGCCCCTATACCAATTCCTTTAAGGTCTGTCTGATGCAAGCCTTCATCGGACAGCAGGCGGTTAGCTGCTTCGGCAATCTTGTCTGCCATATCAGACGGCGTAAGCGATAGATCTGTAGTAAGTGAAGCTTTGGATAGTACCTGCCCATCTGGAGAGACGAGACCCAAGGCTGTTTTTGTACCTCCAATGTCAATTCCAATTGCATAATTCACAAATATGGCCTCCTGATGTTCAATACTACTTGACAAACTTGACAAAAATGACAAGTGTAAAGTAAATTTGGCATAAGCTTATCATGGATTGAAGGGATTGAAAAGAAGCATGGGCCGTAAAAAGAAAGTATCGATGCAGGATATTGCCGACAGGCTGAATATTTCTAAAAACGCAGTATCACTTGCCTTGCTGGATAAAAAGGGTGTCAGCGAAGAAATGCGATACCGTGTTCTCCAGACGGCTAAGGAGCTGGGGTATGGCCAATTCGCTGAGAGGGCATCTTCCGGCAGGAATGTGCTGATCCTGGTGCCGGAGCGGATTATGGGCTATCAGGATAATGATCATTTCAGGTTCTTTCACGATATGATCTGGGGGCTGGAGAAGAGTATCCGCAAGAGAGGGCTTAGTGCGGTGATTGCACCCATTGATGCTGAAATGGAAGCAACTCTTCAGCTGCCCCAGGCCTGTAAAGAAATTTCATATATAGGGATCATTCTATTCGGAATTGTCGAAAAGGCGTATGCGAGAATTGTCTGGGAGCTGGATACACCGCTGATTATGTTTGATTCGTATCACCGGGAGCTGCCGTGTCCGGTTGTTGCTTCCGCTAATACTGAGGGGGCATACGAAGCTGTCAAGATGCTTATCCGGTCCGGACATTGCAGGATCGGTTTTATCGGTCCGGCCAATCTGACAACCAGCCATGAAGAACGCTGGCTCGGCTATTGGAGTGCTATGCAGGAATCCGGTCTTCCCTTGGACATGAGTAAGGTAATGGTGTACTCTGCCGGTTTTCAGGATACGGAGCAGGAAATTGAGGTGTACCTGAATGGTATAGAGGAATACCCGACTGCTTTCTTCTGTGGTAACGACAGAATTGCCTATATTCTGGCCAGGCAGCTTCGCAAGCATGGACTGATGGTTCCGAGGGAAATATCAATTGTTGGCTTTGACGATCTTCAATACGAAGAAGGCAATGAACTTGGAATGACGACTATGCGGGTGGAAAAAGAAAAAATGTGCGAAGCAGCGGCTGATATGCTACTAACCTTAAAAAGTGCAAGTAGGGAAATGCTGCGGCAGTACATACGTCCTACGCTGATCGCCCGTAATTCCGTACTGGATATGGACCGCAGCAACCGATACCCGCTATTGGAATAAACCATTCTTCACATTCCAAATATAACATGGTATATTAGGATATGTCTTTCAGAGAGAGAGCTGCAATGGAGGTGCTTGATTATGGCCAATGACTCAGGTTCGATGCCGATGTACGAAATGATTTTTCAAACGCTGCGAGATCGGATAACAAGGAATGAATATAAGATCGGAGACCGGGTGCCGTCTGAGAAAGAGCTCTGCAGTGAGTTTGGGGTCAGCCGGATTACTTCAAAAAAAGCACTGAAAATGCTGGCCGATGAGCAATTGATCATTCGTCAGCCGGGCAGAGGCTCATTTGTAGCGGATTCGAATTCTGTATTGCTAAAACCATATGATAACCAGCAGGCTGCCCGGACATCCGGCAAGAAGCGGATCATAGGGCTAGTGATTACGAACTTCAGTGATATGTACGGTACAGAGCTCATATACGGAATGGAAGAAGCCTCGAGGGATAATGACTGCTTTCTTGTGGTACGGCGGTCCTTTGGTATCCCGGAACTAGAGGAAAAGGCGATCCAACAGTTGTTAGGACTTGGGGTAGACGGTCTTATCATTTTTCCTGCACAAGGAGAATATTTCAGTGCTGAAATTCTAAAACTGGTCATTCAGAAGTTTCCGTTTGTTATGATTGACCGGTATTTGAAGGGGATACCTGCGTCTTCTGTTAGTACAGATAATGTTCAAGCAGCCAAAGAGGGGACACGTTATCTCTTCGAGCTGGGGCACCGGCATATTGGATTTCTGGCTCCGCCGCCAGCGAATACAACGGCAATAGAAGAACGGATTGACGGTATCATTGAAGCTCATGTAGAGCATAACATGCTGGTTAATCGGGAAATGTGGCTGGAAACTTTTACTTCTACCATGCCGAATGTGTTTGATCCGCAAGCCCGCATCGAGGATGTAAACAAGCTAGTGGAGCATCTCAGGAAAAATCCCCATATTACTGCGCTATTTGCTGCAGAATACAACATCGCTTTGCTTGTGGAAGAGGCGGCAGGCAAGCTGGGATTGCATATTCCTGATGACTTGTCAGTCATATGTTTTGACAGTCCTGAGTCACATGAAGGCTGTAGAATTACGCATATGCGGCAGAATCAGTTTGGAATTGGCAAGCAAGCGTTTGAGAATGTCCTTAATATGCAGGGGAATGAGCTTCCGATCACCAGGATCTTATTGCCGGCGACCTTAATAAAAGGTAAATCAACATCTTCTGTCAAACAAGACTGACCGGGATCACATATTTTTAATTGGGAATGGATGAAAGCCTTCATAGCGAAGGCTTTTTTTGTTATATGACCGAAATTATTACAATTAGTCTAATCCAATATACCATTAAGTCATTTTTATTATAAATATACCAATTAACATATTGACATATTGATATTATTTGTTTACTATGATGAAAGCGTTTGAAATTGATATAACACATCTGGAGGTGCCACTTTCACCCTTGAAACTGCAGAATGAAATCCCAAAGTCAGTATATGGTCTGATTGAAAAGGTGAAAAGAGAGTTATCTGACTCACCAAAACTCGCAAAAATGTTTGAGGACTGCATTATTAATACGATTGGAACGACAATTTCACGAAAATCGGATGGAACAACATTTGTTATAACAGGTGATATACCAGCTATGTGGCTGCGCGATTCAGCCGCTCAAGTTCGTCCCTATCTGCTGCTTGCGGCAGAAGATCCGGGGATGGAAGAGATGATTGCCGGTCTGGTTAGGCGGCAGATGAATTACATCTTGCTTGATCCATATGCGAATGCCTTCAACGAACAGCCAAACGGCAACGGACATCAATCGGATCTTACCGAGATGAGTCCATGGATATGGGAGCGTAAATATGAAATTGATTCTCTGGCCTATCCCATTCAGCTGAGTTATCTGCTGTGGAAGAATAGTGGCTGTGTTACCCAATTTGATGAGAGCTTCCATCGGGCTGCCCTTGAAATCATTAAGGTATGGAGAGTGGAGCAGCATCATGAGACAGAGTCGGCCTATCTGTTCCAGCGTTTGGATGCACCGCTTACAGACACCCTGGCAAGAGAAGGTAAGGGCAGTGAAACAGCATATACCGGGATGACCTGGTCCGGCTTCCGCCCCAGCGATGATAATTGTGAATTCGGCTATCTGGTCCCTTCCAATATGTTCGCTGTTGTCGTGCTTCGCTACTTGGAAGAAATTGCGAATGAGATTTATGGTGATCATGAATTGGCGGCTGCAGCCTTGAAGCTGGCAGATGAGATTAACCAGGGAATTCAGGAGCATGGCATTTACAATCATCCTGTATTTGGAAAAATTTATGCATACGAGACCGATGGTAGAGGGAATTATAATCTTATGGATGATGCTAACGTTCCAAGCCTGCTTTCATTGCCTTATCTGGGCTATACGGATGAGAATGATGAGGTCTATAGAAATACCCGGAGGTTCATCCTGAGTGAAGACAACCCGTATTACTATAAAGGGAAGGTTGCTGAAGGAATTGGCAGCCCGCACACACCCGAAGGTTATATCTGGCACATCGCATTGTCTATGCAAGGACTCACCTCTCTGGAACGCAGCGAAAAAGCACGTTTACTGCAATTAATACAAGATACTGATGCGGATACGGGCTTCACTCATGAGGGATTCTCCGCTGATGACTCCAGAGAGTTTACCCGTCCATGGTTCTCTTGGTCAAATATGCTGTTTAGCGAATTGATTATGGATTATTGCGGTTATCGGGTGTTGAAATAGCTCTTTTACTTTCCTTGACTGAAAAGACGGCTGCGCCGTTCTTTTCGAAGCTTTTATGAAAGCGTTATGAAATTAAATAAAAAGGGGCAAAGACAAATGAAGACAAACAAATTCAAAGTGACAATGACTGCAGCCATGGCTTCACTTCTTCTCTTGACAACAGCATGTTCCAGCGGCAATTCAAGTTCAGGAGCAGCAGAGGGCGGCAAGGAAGAGGTTACAATTACTTTCCGTTCATCCGGCTCAGAAGATACATTGACCAAATATTTCAAATCAGGGCTTATTGAGAAGTTCGAATCGGAGAATCCGGACATCAAGATTAATATTGCACCAGTACTGGCGAGTGAAGGGGATTACACCTCTAAGATTGTTTTGCAGATGAAGTCTCCTGATACAGCGCCTGATATTGTGGCGGAAGATACCTCTGTCATTAAATCGGATGCGGCAGCAGGCTACCTTGAACCGCTGGACACACAGGTTGCAGGCTGGAGTGACTGGCAGGATAAATTCATTCAGAATCTCAAAGCCGGTGTAACCGGAGAAGACGGCAAAATTTACGGTGTCCCTGCAACTTCAGATACACGGGGCATCTGGTACAATAAGGAGCTGCTCGCAGAGGCGGGAATAGCGGTTCCGTTCAAGCCTGCAAGCTGGGAAGAAGTGCTTGATGCTGCACGTATCATTAAAGATAAGCTCCCGGGAGTAACTCCTCTTAATATGATCGTTGGCAAATCAAGCGGTGAAGGCGTGACGATGCAGACATTGGAGATGCTGCTGTATGGAACGAATGATACGCTTTACAACAACGACACCAAGAAATGGGTTGTAAGCAGTACCGGTCTGTTGGACTCTTTCAAATTTATTGATCAGGTATTCAATGTAGATAAAACAGGACCAACCATGCAGGTTGCCCTTAACGGACAAGCCGGCAGCATCGCTTTCCAGCAGCTCTTCCCTCAAGGCAAGCTGGCTATGGCGGTTGATGGAAGCTGGGCAGGATCGACCTGGTTCGAGAATGGTGCTGCTCCTATCGAAAATGTAGCAGACAAAATGGGCTTCGCTCCATTCCCGACGCAGAATGGTCAAGAGCCTGGGGCAATCACCATGTCCGGCGGATGGGCTTGGTCAATCCCGGCACAAGCACAGAATAAAGAAGCAGCATGGAAATTTGTAGAATTCCTGATGAATCAGGAGAATGCTACTGCACGTGTAGTGGCAGAGGGTAACCTGAGCCCGCGTAGTGATTCTGTAGAAGTGGAAGGATATACGGACCGTACGTTTACAGCTGAGGCTCAAGCCTTGTTGAATGTTGCCCAATTCCGCCCAGCTAATGATCAGTATGCTACCGTATCAGCACAGTTGCAGAGTATTGTGGAGAGCGTTGCTTCAGGCAAGTTAACACCGGAAGATGCAGTGAAACAGCTGCAGGATAATGTAACCCGCTCGCTTGGCGAAGATAAAGTAGAAGTAAAATAGAGATTTGAAAATCCGAAAAGGGGAGCACAAACTCCCCTTTTCGGATTGGAGGGGGAGTGACCTATGAAAAGGAAGTCGCGGGGCGCATTTTTATTTCTGACGCCTTCTGTCCTACTGCTGCTGATATTCTTTGTTGTTCCGATCATTCTAACCATTTGCTTTGCATTTACTAACATGGCCTTGACGGGGAGTGCAGCCCAGAATCTGCAGTTTATCGGTTTTCAGAATTTCACTAACATGTTTCAGGATCCGGATTTCCGGATCAGTGTGCTCAGAACACTCGTATTCCTGATTTTCTCAGCAGTTATCGGCCAGGTCGTACTAGGATTTATTCTGGCATTATTAATGAAGGAAAAGAATGTAACCTTCCGCAGGATCATCGGTATCATTGTTATTGCGGGCTGGGTAACACCGGAGATCGTGGTGGCGTTCTGTATGGTTGCTTTCTTCAGTGATAACGGTTCTTTGAATCAGATCATCGGCTGGTTTGGGATTAGCCCGGTCTCCTGGCTGTTCAGCTTCCCGATGGTTAGTGTTATCATTGCCAACATTTGGCATGGTACAGCCTTTTCAATGATGGTCTATCAATCCGCACTCGATGAAATTCCTAAAGATATAGAAGAAGCAGCTACTATCGATGGCGCAAGTAACTTTAAGATTCTGCGTTATATCACTATTCCAATGGTAAAAAGTTCGATTGTCACCAACATGATGCTGGTTACACTGCAGACATTGGGCGTATTCACGCTCATCTATACGATGACCGGAGGGGGACCGGGAACGGCCACTCAAACCTTGCCGGTATTTATGTACAATCAGGCGTTCGTCAATTATCAATTCGGATATGGTACAGCCATCTCACTGGTGCTGCTGCTGATTGGAATTGTTGCAAGTTTGTTCTACATGAGATCAATGAAAGTCAAGGTCTAACCCTGAAGGAGGTGCATCACTGTGGTCAAGCATAGGCTTCAACGTAATATACAATATGGAATCCTGGTTGTTCTGGGAATGTGTTTCCTGCTCCCGCTGCTCTGGATTCTGCTAGCTTCGTTTGATACAAATGCCCAGCAGGGCATACGACTGCCCAATTTCACGCTGGATAACTTCTCAGCGGTGTTGGGAGATAGCGGTAATCTGCGTTCGTTCGGTGTAGGCATCATTCTCTCTGGCGGGCAGGCAATACTGGTCGTAGTCGCATCGGTTCTGGCTGCGTACCCATTATCCCGTTATGAGATGAGATTCAAAAAGAGCTTCCTACTCAGCATCCTGTTTATGACTGCTCTGCCGATTACGGCTGTTATGGTTCCTGTATTTCAGATGTTTCTTTACTTCAAATTACAGAACTCCATCTTTGCTACTATGCTCTTTCTAACTTCTTCCTCCCTGCCGTACGGGATCTGGATGATGAAGAGCTTCATGGATTCCGTACCGATTGATCTGGAAGAGGCAGCTTGGATTGACGGCGCATCCGTATGGGGCGGTCTAAGAAGAATTGTAGCGCCGCTGATGCTTCCCGGTATCGCAACTATTGCGATCTTCACATTTTCGGGCAGCTGGGGCAATTTCTTCGTGCCATATATTCTCCTGCAGACACCGGAGAAGCTGCCGGCATCCGTCACCATCTATCAATTCTTCGGCAGCCATGGAATGGTCGAATACGGAAGACTTGCTGCCTTCTCATTGCTCTATACCATGCCTTCCGTAGTGCTGTACATGTTCTCCCAGCGGTATATGTCCAAAGGGTTCAGTATGGGCGGAGCGACTAAAGGATAATTGGAGGATAACGTAAATGACCAATAAAAAAACGGCGCATATCATCTCGCATACCCACTGGGATCGTGAGTGGTATATGCCTTACGAATATCATCATATGCTGCTAATCGAATTGATGGATAGGCTATTGGATACACTCGATCAAGATCCGGAATACCGTTACTTCCACTTGGACGGACAGACGATTATCCGCGAGGATTATTTGCAGGTCCGGCCGGAGCAGAGAGAGCGGCTGGATCATTATATCCGTGAAGGACGCATCCATTTCGGACCTTGGTATGTGCTGCAGGATGAGTTCCTTACCAGCGGTGAAGCTAATCTCCGCAACCTGTTGATCGGACATATGGATGCCAAGCCTTTCGGAATCATCTCGAAAACGGGTTATTTCCCGGATTCCTTTGGAAATATGGGCCAGGCGCCGCAAATTCTGCAGCAGGCAGGAATTACGAATGCGATCTTCGGGCGTGGTGTGAAGCCAACAGGCTTCAATAATACAGTAGGTGAAATGGATAGCTATGAGTCGCCTTACTCTGAAATGATCTGGCGCTCTCCGGATGGCTCGGAAGTGCTTGGTGTGCTGTTTGCCAACTGGTACTGCAATGGGATGGAAGTTCCTGCCGATCCTGCCCTTGCGAAAGCTTACTGGGATAAAAATCTAGCTGACGCTGAGAAGTTTGCTTCTACACCGCATCTGCTGTTTATGAACGGATGCGATCATCAGCCTATTCAAACCGACCTGTCCCAAGCTATTCAGACAGCATCCAGCCTCTATCCGGACGTTGAATTCGTGCATTCGAATTTCGACCAGTACCTGAAGGCGCTGGAAGACAATCTTCCCGGAGATCTGGTGACTGTAGAAGGCGAGCTGCGCAGCCAGCATACGGATGGCTGGGGGACGCTTGTTAATACGGCATCTTCCCGGGTGTATTTGAAGCAGCTTAATCAGGCAGGCCAGACTCTGCTCGAGAAGGTTGCAGAGCCGCTCGCTGCGTTTGCCAAGCTGGCAGGATTGCAGGCCTACCCGCATCATCTGCTGACTTATGCTTGGAAGACACTGATGCAGAATCATCCGCATGACAGTATTTGTGGCTGCAGCGTGGATGAAGTGCACCGTGAAATGGTGACCCGCTTCGCCAAGAGCAGCCAGATGGCAGAAGCCATCGCAGCACAGAGTGCCGGTGCGCTAGCTGAAGCCATTGATGTTGCCGGGGTAGCGGCATGGGGGGAAGCCCCTGTTCCGTTTACAGTGTTTAATACGAGCGGCTGGTCGAGAACCGGAACCATTACAGTGGAGCTGATCACGGTGAAGAAATATTTCCCTGAAGGGCCAACTCCGCAGTCCCTGGCGAGAGAACTGGGGCAGGAGCCGCTGGGTTCCTTTAAGGTAATGGATGAAGAGGGCAAAGTGTATCCGGCCACGCTTGAAGATCTGGGTGTCCATTTCGGATACGAGCTTCCCAAGGACCGTTTCCGTCAGCCTTATATGGCCCGGAAAGTCAGGGTTACTTTCCCAGCAACAGAGGTTGCCGCTCTGGGATACCGCACGTATGCACTGGTTGCCGGAGTGCCGGATACGGCTGCTGCCGTACTTGATGCCGTTAAGGTGCAAGGCAATACTATGGAGAACGCCAAGCTGAGTGTTGCTGTTGCTGACAACGGTACAGTCACGGTTACAGACAAAGCGTCAGGTGCTGTATACGCAGGACTTAACGCTTATGAGAATACCGGTGATATCGGCAATGAATATGTATACCGCCAGCCGGAAGGTGAAGCGGCGCTCACTACTGAAGGCTTGCAGGCTGAGATTACATGGGTTGAGCAATCCCCATACCGTGCTGTGGTGGAGACAGTTCTGCGCTGGGAGATTCCGGCCAGCGCCGATGAAACCTTCCTCACGGAGAAGCGCGAAATGGTTCCATTCACAGAACGCCAAGCCAAACGTGCTGCGCAGATGGTTCCGCTTGTACTGACTACGCGTTATACGCTTGAAGCCGGCAGCGGAATGCTTCAGGTCAGAACAAGCTTCGATAATCTTGCCAAAGACCATAGGCTGAGAGCGTTGTTCCCAACGGGCCTTGATAGTGATCATCATTATGCAGATTCGGTCTTTGAAGTGGCCAGACGCAGCAACAAACCTGCTACGGAATGGGTGAATCCAAGCAATGCCCAGCATCAGCAGGTATTCGCCAGTGTTGCTGATGGAGTGAACGGACTTGCGATCGCCAATAAAGGCTTGAACGAATATGAGGTGCTGCTGGACGGGAAGAACACGATAGCAGTTACGCTGCTGCGCTCATCCTCCGAACTAGGTGACTGGGGCGTGTTTGAAACGCCGGAGGCACAGTGCTTGGGTGCGCAGAGTGTAGAATATGCGATCATTCCTTATACAGGTGATGGTGCAGTATCCGGTGCATACGCACAGGCATACCAGTATCAGATTCCGTGGACCGTCGTCCAGACACAAGGTCCTGCCAGCAGAGTTGCCGCGGTGTCCAGTAACGGGCAGAACCCTGATAGAGTAACACTGCCGGTATCCGGACAGTGGCTAAGCTGGAATTCTAACGCTTCACCGCTAACCTTCTCTACATTAAAGTTTGCGGAGGAGACTGGTGATCTTGTTGTCCGCTGGTATAATCTTGGTGCAGAAGCGACAGAACTTAAGGCTCATCCTTCATTTGAAGCTGTGGCTGCATATGAGAGTGATGTTCTGGAACGCCGCGGCACCAAACTTGACGCAGATGATCAGAAAGTGGATGGCTACAAAATAATTACTCAGGTTTACCAATTAGAGAAGAAATAAAAAGTAGATTCGGAATGATTAAAAGAATAAAAACACCTCCAAGAGAATGGTCCTTTTTCGTAAATAATGACCTTGGAGGTGTTTTTGTATTAGAGTGTGTCTTCAAACTGGAAGAGCTCTGAGGAGGCAGGGGTTTAGTATTGAAAGTAGGGTCCCTAAAAGCCTGCAGCGGGTTCGTTTACTCGTAAAGGACTCAGGAGACGCTATGGAGAGTAAAACCCCTGTTTATTCTCTTTTGCGGACCCAGACGACCTTATCTGCTCTGCATTCTATCTAAAAACGGCCATCAGGGGGGAATAACTGCGCTGGAGTCCGTTTTCCTACTGTAACGGGCTAAAAGCCCCAAATAAGTGCAACTCGGTCCGTTCGCACTCAGAGCCAGGAATACACTTTCCGGACGCACACACGCCTTCGGAAGAAGAGCGAATTCTCTGAAACACCGAAACGTAAGCCTCCACCAAAAAAACTACCTAGTGGCGAAATGCCTTTCTCCGCGTGTGGTCAGAAAATAGTACTGTACCCATGATTCCTTAGGGCATACAGCAGCAGGTTTTGGCGGGGAAGCGGTTTGAAGACACGCCCTAATGAAAGTGTGAATTATCCTATTGTTGGACAATGCGTGTCCTGATCCTGTAAACGTACATTTTTTATGGAAATAAGAGTAAAGGAAATGTGAATAAGTGGATAATGATCAATTGAATTATAAATAATACGTTGCGCGTTAAGAGAATGAATCAGGATCTTGTCCGACAAACACCCAGTATATCAAGGGTTTATTTGGAGATTTGAGTTGCGAAAATTGAGTGAGTTATTAATGGGATTTTATTGGTGTTTTTGACACGACTTCAGTTCAGAGCCAAACTGGATCAGTGGAGGTTTATGGTGTATGTTATTTAATAAGGAGTGGTAATCTTGAAAAAAAACAATCAAATCCCCGCGATGCTCGCAGCTTCAATTCTGCTGATTCTGCTCAGCAGCATGCTTAAGCCGGAGGGCTCTACTCTGCTGGGTGTGCTGCAGACGTTAATGCTCGGAGTGGGCTTGCTGGGCTGCTGTACAGCGGCCTGGAGATTCGCCAAAGGCGGCAAGGGCAAGAGCTGAGTATAAATAGAAAAGGCCGCGGCACTATGCTGCGGCTTTTTCGTGCGCTTCGACAAGTTGCCCATTACATCAGCGGAGATAAGAGAGGGGTCCACAGTGGTTCTTTAATCTATGTGAGCAGCTATACAACAAATAAGTTTGCTTCAGGCCGCAACGTTTCCAACCGGCACATTTGCTCGCGCACATGTCTCAGCCGGGTTTTCAGCACAGGCACGCTTTGCTCAAGAATGGTGCTGATTGCCGGCAGGGGCAGCAGCATTCCGTACCATAACACCTGCACAATCTGATCCTCCCAGGCTAATCCATTGGAAACAAAGAGGCTGCACTCCTCCGCAGCCCGGGAGCACTGCTGAATGCACTCCCGGTAGGCAACCAGAGAGAAAGGCTGCGGGATGAAATCATCATGAAGGTACCGGGTATAAAGCTCAGTGAAGGTCTTCATCGCAGTCTTTTCCGCAACGGCACCCTCTCCCAGCAGCAGACTGGTGAGTGCATAAATATTTCCGGTGTTCTTTTGGACATATTCCGCAAACTCGCTGGCAGCTGTCCATTCCGGGGATAATGGGTCTGGCATGTCTTCACGTTCCTTCCTGAATAAGAAGTTATAAGATGGAGAAATAAGCGATGGATCTGTCCATTAGCTCGGCTATGTCCGGTTCCTGCCAGCTGCCTTTATGCAGCAGGGAACTTGAAGGTTTATAGTACATCCGTCTGAAGGGGGGCGTACCGCCGGCCCCAGCTGTACGGGAATAGGGGACCATCTGCAGATGTGACGTGACGACCTTGCCTTGCAGCTTGGCTTTTAAATCCAGCAGGGCCGTTTGCACGATTTCTTGCTGACCCGGCTCCCACTGCGCACCTAGCTGCTGTACAATTTCGATGGCTTCTTCCAGCCTGTGATTGCGTATACTTCTCAGGAAGCTGCTCCATTTAATGACGTCAAAATGATCGCCTTCCGCAGACAGTATCCCCGCTCCCCAGCTGCACCCAGCCTTGCACGTAAGCTTCAGCACACCATACCGGCACTTGCCGGATGACTCCGTGGCATGATGGAATGGCCAGGGGGCATCGAATACAAACACTTCTATACGTAACAGCCTGCGCTGGTTCATTTCGTTTTCCCTCCTACCCATTTATAAGC
Organism: Paenibacillus sp. IHBB 3054; assembly: GCF_051594305.1. NCBI lineage: Bacteria > Bacillati > Bacillota > Bacilli > Caryophanales > Paenibacillaceae > Paenibacillus > Paenibacillus sp. IHBB 3054. Next base: position 29,601 of record NZ_JBOFBG010000017.1, read on the forward strand.
TGCAGACTCCGCACAAAAAACCGCAGCAGAGGAGGACCTCTGCTGCGGTTTTGGTACAGGCTTAAATACACCTGGCGCAAAAACGTGGCGGATCAAGGTTCTCTCTAGTCGCTTACGGGGTTAGCTGTCGGATTCGGACGGTGAGAGTCGCCCTACCTAATGAGACCACAGTCTCCTTCGGATTCACCCCAAGAAAGATTCTTATCTTCCAGTTAAGGCCCTGCGGGCCTGATGGTTCCCCCGTTTCCCGCATTGCGGGAATTCAGCGTTCATATCGCATTTCATGCATTGGATTCAAACCGAATCATACCTTTTCGCATGAGCTTTGTAAAAAGAAAAAAACATTCTTCTGAGCCGATTTTCAGGGGATTCTGGCAAAAGAAACGATAAGAAGTGCTAAAAGGGTGTTTATCAACGCTTTTCGGCTTTTTATCTCGTGCATACGACTGCTTTTGAATTAGGGTGATCAGAGCACAAAAGGCAATTTGCTCAACATCGGGTGAATAAAATCACAACGCTGAATGCTTTTTCGCAAATCGTTGATAAGCCGAGTAAATAAGAGGAATGATGAGATTGAGGCTTAAGTAAGCGCTACCTGATCTGGATTGGGTTTACTAAATGCATTATTTTGGCAGGTTTGGCGGTTTACAAGGTAGTGATTGCCAGAGTATGATTACTTCTGTTTACTACACAATCGAATACGCAGTCCGCTTAATTTCCGTTATGGAAAGCGGGGGAACCAACAATCGGCAGCCGATGTGAGAGTCGGAGCCGGTTATGGGGTGAATCCTGTGAAAGTGCGAGAGAATGCTCGCATGGATACAGGTAGGGCGACTCTCACTGCCCGAATCCGACAGCTAACCTCGTAAGCGTATTAGAGAGGATGAGCACAATGTGACCGCTAATTGGACCACAGAGGGAATTCCTTTGTGGTTTTTTGCTGTGTTCGTACGGGCAAATGAAAGGAAGTCCTAAGCCGGAGGAGAGGAAGATATGGCGAATTCGGAAGAATATGTACTCATTAACGCTCCGACTAAAGCGGGGGAGCATTTTATCAAAATCTTAAAGTTTAGAGGCTACAAGATCGCAGGAATCGCCAACAATGCGGCGGAGAAGCGGCGTCTGGAGGAGCTGGGAATCGAGGTCAATCTTGTGGTGGATACACATCATCAGAATACATGGTTCCGCCCCTCTTTTCCGGTAGGCAGAGTATTTCTGTTCGAGAGCAGTGTGACCTTATGCTGCCGGTATATCCAGATGTGCCGGACCTGGACGACAAAGCCAATATACGTAATTACGACTTCGATGAATCCCAGACTGGTCTATAAAGGACTTGGAGCGGATTCCGTCATCTATTCCCACAGCGGAAATGTCTCTTTTCTGGCGGATGTCTCAACGAATCCAGGATAAGGCCAAATAAAAGGGCAAATAAAAGGCATCCCCTGGACAGAGGTCCAAGGAGATGCCTTTTTCAAAATATAAGCATTTATATGCCTCACGCTATGAATTATTCAGCGGTTGCTCCAATAAGCTCCTTAAGTTCGGAAACGTTGAAGCCTTTGACTGCGCGGCCTTCGTACACAGTAACAGGCACACCCATGAAGCCCAGCTTCTCGACTTCTTCCTGATACACTGTACTTGTCATAACATCACGCACCTCGAAGCTAACGTCTTGCTCGGTCAGCCACTGTTTCACTTGATTACAGTCGCTGCATCCTGTGGTGGAATAGACAATTACCGGCTGGCTCATTGGCTCACAGCTGCCTTGATGGCATCCCGGGTGATTTTCCAATGGGAGGTGTTCCAACGGACTTCGCCGTCTTCCAACAGGAAGATCTGCGGAGATTCATGCTTGATCCCGAAATCTTCGGCAATCTGATTGGATAGCGGACGGTCTTCAATCACATGGACAATGGCAGCAGGAGTCTCGGAGCCTTGCGTATAGGCTGTGAATTCCTCGTTGGCCTTGGCGCTGATCGGGCAGGTAGTGCTATGCTTGAAAAGCAGTTTTTTACCTGGTTGCGCAACATATTGCTGCAGTTCTTCCAGAGTATGAAGTTGTTGGATAGACATCGGTATCTCACCTTCCTATAAGTACTTGTAACTACGATTGTAACATAGTTCAAAATTAAATCAAAAGGAAGTTAGAGCACCCCTTTCAGCGGAATTACAGTCCCATGAAGGACGTTGAAAAAACGTGACTGCCATGCTAATGTGAGAGAGGTGCTGCGTGTATCCTGAAGAATCGTAAAGGGTGTGTCCATAATCATGAAAAGGGTTGCTTTTGTTACCGGTGCTGACCGTGGTTTAGGTTTTTTTCTGGCAAGCTGGCTTCTAGAGAACAAATATTCCGTATTTGCCGGTCAGTATATGAAGGAGTCGGAATCGCTGGACGCACTGAAAAAGCAGTACCCGGACCGATTAACTCTGATCCCGCTGGATATCGGCGACCGTGAGAGTGTCAAGCAAGCGGCACGTAGCATTTCGGGCAGTACCGCTCATGTTGATATGATTATCAATAATGCCGGTATTATTCATAGAGCTGATGATGCCACGATGCTTGTTGATATGGACGATGAAGCCATGGCTCACATTTATAATGTAAACACGCTTGGTTCTTTGAGGGTCAGTAATGAATTGATGGGCCTGTTGATGCAGAGCAAGCAGAAATTGATTGTTAATATCTCCTCAGAAGCCGGAAGCATTGGCCGGAACAAACGGATTAATATGTACGGATACTGTATGTCCAAAGCGGCGCTTAATATGCAGTCCTCCCTGTTGCACAACCATTTGAAGGTGATGGGCGGGCAGGTTATGGTCTTTCACCCCGGCTGGCTGCAGTCCTATATGAATGGTGAGAAGGCTCTGGAGGCACCTATTCCTCCTGAAGAGTCGGCGCGCAAGATTATGAATATCGTGCAGGAGCACAAGAAGTATATGGGTGAGGAGCCGGCTTATCTCGACCTGGACGGCAATGCCTGGCCCTGGTAACTATACACTAAGAGAAGCAGGAAGAGAGGCGGGAAGAACATGTCTGAATGGAAAGCACTTGCACTTGGCAGCTACAGTGAGGTGAAATACCATCCTTTTGCCGGTGTGGATCATGAGATTAAGCACATTCTGTCACCTGATCTGCAGGTGGAGGCTTCCGAAGATTACAGTCTCCTGAACAAAGACAACCTTGAGGGATTGAAGCTGCTTATCGCCTATACCGAATTTTCCGATCAGACAATAGCCCCGGAGCAAAGTGCCGCTTTGCTGTCTTATGTAGCGGGGGGCGGAGGTCTGCTCGTTGTACATAACGGAATCTCCCTGCAGCGGAATCAGGAGCTGGGCGCCATGCTGGGCGCACATTTCACCCATCATCCGGAATACACCTCCCTGCATATGAAAATACCGGCACACGGGCATCCCATTATGCAGGGGATTAGCGAGTTCGTCATCGAGGACGAGCCGTACTACTTTGAAATGCACCCTTATTTTGAGACAACTGTGCTGGCAGAGTACCTTCATGAAGGGGCCATGCGTCAGGCAGCCTGGTGCCATGAGTTCGGACTTGGCCGTGTAGTTTATCTGATGCCGGGGCATCATTTGCCTTCCTTCTCGGTAGAGCCGTTCCGCCAAATGATCCGCCGAGGCGGAATGTGGGCAGCCGGGCTGCTGTAACCTCCTGCATTGAATTGTTTTCGCACACCATAACAGCTGTATGTTCCCCAAGAGGGGCATGCAGCTGTTTTTTTTGATGTATGAATGTTCCAGCTTCGGTCAAAATAGGGTTACGAATAAAAAGGGGGACGCATGGAATGTGGAAGATGCTATGGGATCTTGTGCCCGGCTGGAAGGTGCTGTTTCAAGGTTTTGTCATCTTCGTCGTTCCGGTCGTCTTAACCCGCCTAATGATCTGGCTCCGAATGAAAGAGGGCAAGGCGAGCACCCGGGGTATGCGGGCTGAAGGTAAAAAAGGCGGGGGTGTTCCAAGCTCCGAAGATACGGGGGAGGCGGATCAGACCAGCATCGCTGTGCAGAATAAAAAATCCGCCACAGCCGCCCCCCCTGCTCTAAACAACGCTGAACAGGCCGCTCCATCCATGACCTATACCGGAGAGTTCCACCGCGATGTACAGTCCTTCAGGGAGATAAGTGCCGATATGTCCGACGTCAATGTCAGAGAGCTGCGCATCGGAAGCCTGGAAATCAAGGCCGCGCTGTTTTTTGTAGATGGACTTACGGACAAAGAGGGTATGGACCAGAACATCCTGATGCCGTTGATGAACACGGTGCGGCCCTTTGAAGGCATGACCGCAGCCCCGCCAGCAGAGATATTGAAAGGGATTATCGTGCACAAGGTAGTACAGGTCTCGGAAATTGAATATACCGACCAGCTGAGACTCTCGCTGCAAAAGGTATTGTTCGGCTCTGCGGTATTGCTGATTGAAGGAATGACAGAGGTTTTTATACTGGGTACTCCGAAAGGCAACACAAGAAGTGTGGAGGAGCCGATATCGGAGGCGCTTCTGCGCGGTCCGCGGCTGGGTTTCAATGAAACGCTCAGTGATAATACGGCGATGCTGCGCAGACACGGGCAGAGCACGGAGCTGGCCATGATTTCTTTTACCGTGGGAGAGCGAATTGAGAAGGAACTGGTGCTGACCTATCTCAAAGGCGTCGCCAACGATGAGCTGATTAAGGAAATCATCCGGAGAATCAAGACGATCAATATAGATGATGTCCAGGAATCGGGATATTTGGAACAACTCATGGAAGACAACTACCTCAGCCCCTTTCAGCAGATCCAGAACACAGAACGCCCGGACCGGGTCATGGCGGCGCTGTTGGAGGGAAGAGCGGCCATTCTTCTGGACGGCACGCCGTTTGCACTGCTAATGCCGACTACCTTCGGAATGCTGCTGCAATCACCGGAGGATTATTATGACCGCTGGTTTTCGGGTTCACTATTGCGGCTCCTGCGCTTTTTTGCCGCATCAGTCTCGCTGTTTGCTCCGGCGCTCTACATCTCTTTTCTCTCGTTTCATCCCGGGCTGATTCCTACCAAACTGGCGATCTCAATCATCAGCTCCCGGCAGGGCGTCCCCTTTGCTACATTAATTGAAGCGCTGATTATGGAAATCTCTATCGAAATATTGCGTGAGGCCGGCCTGCGCCTGCCCAAACCCATTGGACCGGCCATGGGCATTGTCGGGGGTCTGATTATCGGCCAGGCGGCGGTAGAGGCGGGGATTGTCAGTCCGATTCTGGTCATTGTCGTTGCGGTTACAGCGATCTCCTCTTTCTCGGTTCCCATGTACAGTGCGGGGATTACCTTGCGCTTTCTCCGTTTCCTGGCGATGTTTTTCGCTGCTGTATTCGGGCTTTACGGTGTCGTTATGTTTTTCCTCCTGCTCAGCAGCCATTTGATTAAGCTGAAAAGCTTCGGGGTTCCCTACTTAAGCATGGTTACTCCCTACAGGATGAGCGATTTGCGCGATTTCATTATCCGCATCCCCCTGCAATTGATGAAGCGCCGTCCTGCATTGCTGCAGCCCAAGGATCCAATACGTAAAAAATAAACCACAACTCAGGAGATCGAGGTGAGAACCATGAATGCGAAAGTACAGGATAGCATCACGACGAGCCAAGCGACCATTATTATGGTCAATTACATCCTCGTAGCAGGCGTATTCACCCTTCCCCGGACAACTGTACAGGCCGCCGGCACTCCTGATGTGTGGATATCACTTATTGTGAGCGCCCTGCTATCCATGGTGGCCGGCATGGTAATTGTCCTGCTTAGCCAGCGGTTTCCGGGCAAGACCTTTTATCAGTACAGCAAAATCATTATCGGCAAGCCGCTTGCAGCGATTCTGGGAGTGGTCATCGCCGCGTATTTTCTATGTATTTCCGGTTATGAGCTGCGTTCGATGCAGGAGGTTACCGGATTCTTTTTGCTGGAGGGGACGCCCTATTGGGCAGTTGCCTCTATATTCCTGTGGATTGCACTTTATTTATGCAGAGGGGGAATCAATGCGCTGTCCCGGATGTGCAGACTGATTGCCCCCATGGCCGGGGCGATTTTTTTCGGGGTCTGTCTGCTTAGCCTGAAAATATTTGATATAGACAATCTCCGCCCTGTGCTCGGGGAAGGGCTGGGGCCGGTGTGGAGAGGCGCTAAGCCGACAGCGCTGACTTATACGGCAGGTGAAGCGCTGCTGTTCCTGGTAGCCTTTATGGAAAAACCCAAAAAAGCAGGGCGGGTGCTTGTCGTAGGGACATTGATCTCTATGATCTTTTATGTTGTTGCTGTTGTCATGACGATAGGGGCACTTTCCATAGAGGGTGTAGTCACCCGGACATGGCCCTTCATCGATCTGATACGCAGCTTTGAGGTGAACCTGCTGTTTGAACGTTTCGAATCCTTGCTCCTGGTCATCTGGATTATGCAAATTTTTTGTACCTTCTGCATTTCCTTCTATGGGGCGGCACTCGGAATATCGCAAATCTTCAACAAAAAGCTCGACCATTGTCTATTCGCCTTGCTTCCGCTTGTTTATTTTATTACGGAAACTCCTCCGAATATCATTGGCCTGTTCGCATTCGGCACCAGCCTTGGTAATTGGGCCATTCTGCTGTTCGGATTGCTGCCGCTGCCGCTGCTAATTATTGCACATTTCAGGAGAGCCGGATCATGAAGCGAATCGTACTGCTTGCCGTGCTTCTAATTCAAAGCATAGGGTTATCCGGCTGCTGGAGCAGCACACCCATTGAAAACTTAAATATGGAAGTGGCCGTGGCGCTCGACATAGCGGATGAAACGCCAATCGAAGAGGATTTTGATCAGAGGGGCGGGGGGTACCCGAAGAATAGACGAATGTCCTGCACCTACCAATTTATCGTACCCCAAGGTTCAGTGGGTTCCAAAAAAGAAGGTGCATCCTCCAGAAATTTCTATAATATGACTGAAACCGGAGACTCCATCTTCGAAGCGATCCGTGAACTGTCGCTGCGTACAAACAATCCTCCCATTGGACATCATCTGAAGGTCATCGTAATCGGCGAGCAGCTGGCACGTTCTACCAAGCTTTCAGAGCTGATCGATTTTTTCAGCCGGGATAATGATATCCGCCCCAGTGTGCTGATTCTCGTCAGCAAGGGAAAGGCCAGTGATGTGCTGAACAACGTGCTTCCGGGCCAGACACCTGCGTTTGTGCTGGAGGGGATATTTGGCAACCGGGACCGGAACCTGCGGATATGGGAGCCAGTGTCTATCGCCAAGGCCGCAGGTCCCCTGCACGGGAAAACCACCTTTATGTTGCAGAATGTAATAGCTGCGAAGAATGAGATGAAATTTGCCGGAGCCGGTGTGATCAAGGGGAAGACGGGCAAGCTGCAAGGCTTCTTAAACGAGGAGGAGCTGGAAGGTGTCGTCTGGCTTACGGGAAAAGGGAAAGGCGGAGTGCTTAAGACCAATGAGGATGGCAGCGGCAGGCTGATTACTTATGAGGTTAAGTCCATGGGCAGCAAAATCAAGGCTAAGGTCGAGGAAGGCGAGATCTCTTTTGCCGTGAAGATCGAGTCAACGGGCAGATATGCGGAGACTTTCGCACATGGAGGACAAAAGCTGGACGCTGCTTATATGAAGCAGGATGAACTGGTGCTGCAGGATAAGGTAAAGGAAATGGTCGGAGCCTCTGTGGAGACAATGCAGCAAAAGCTACATGCCGACGCCGCCGGATTCGGCAAAATCCTGCGTATTCAGCATCCTGCCGTATGGAGAAAGGTGAAGGAGAATTGGGATGATACCTTCAGCCGGGTTCCGATAACCATTGATGTCAAGCTGCATATAGAGGAATACGGGGCTTCCGGGACCTCCACCGAATAAAGCACGGTTATTCAAGAAAGTCCTTGACCCTTACACTGGTGTCAGGGTTTATACTTGGAATAGAAGTTCTCATGAACCCCGGGGAGAATGAATGCTATGAAAATAGGTGAACTTGCAGCACAGACGGGCGTCAGTGTCCGATCACTGCGTTATTATGAGCGTCAGGGACTTATCGCTCCCCTCCGCCAGGCGAATGGATACCGGGAGTATTCAGCGCTTGCTGTAGAGACGGTGGAGACGATTAAGCTGTATTTAAATTTAGGTTTGTCCACGGAAGAGATTTCCGGTTTTCTGCACTGCGTGCTTAAGAACAAAGAAGCGTTTTGCGCGGAAGTGATGCCGCTATACCGCAGCAAGCTGGAGGAGATTGAGCGCCAGATTGTGCAGCTCAGCCAAATTAAGCTGAACCTGCAGCAGCGGATGGCCTCCATCCAGCAGGAACGGCTGGAGGCAGAGGCGGCTGATAATTCGCTGTCTGAATGAAGACGGTCCAAAGAATGTACTTTTTGTATTATTCAAGATATACACATGGGAGGAACTTACGATGGCTATTATCAATGCAGAGAAAACTGAGGATCTAAGAGCCGAGCTAAGAGGCAGCGGGACCGTACTGGTTGATTACGGAGCGCCATGGTGCGCGCCCTGCAAGATGTTGCTGCCTGTTCTGGAGGAACTGAATGACGAGTATGGAGACAGTGTGGCTATCGTTAAGGTGAACTGTGATGAACTGCCGGAGCTGGCGGGGGAGGCCGGAGTCATGGGCCTGCCTACGGTGATTGTGTATAGTGGAGGACAACCGGTGGAGAAGCTGGTCGGCCTGCGTCCTAAATCGGCTTACCAGGGTGTATTGAACAAGTATGCGGCTGTAAGCAACAGATAAGAGAATAAGAGGCAGTGAGCGGCATGCCTAGCATGCGCTTCCTGCCTCTTCCTATGTCTAATTATGAATTCAAAGTGACTTGGCTTTCTCCGCAACGGGAACAACCTCATTATGATGCAATGCCTCCAGCACTTCGGTCCGAAGAGCATCTGTGAACTCATTCCACGTCTTTTTGCCAACACCCAGCTCATCGCGTCCGATGGAATTCAGTGTTTCCAGCCACACGCGTTTGTCATTAATTTCGCCAAGCTGCTCCTGGATCTGTTTATAGATCTCCTCATGGGCATGGAATTTCTGGTTAAGTGCGAATGCGGCCGCATTGGCCGTATAGCGCAGCTCCTTGGCGGCGATCCGCAGCTCATGCAGTGCGTCGAAGGCTTCCTGTGATTCGGCCTCGGCACCTTTGAATAGGGTTTTGCATGTTTTTTTCTTCTGCTCAAAAGCTACTTCAAGTTCGCGCATGACGACGTTTACATCTCTTTTCGCTGCCAGTGGCTCAAGCGTGCTGCTTCGAAAAGCCTCCCATAACCCGTCCAATTCCTTGCCTGCCAGCTTTGGGAGCTCAGCCTCCAGCTTCTTGCGGTATTCCTTCCGCTTATCCTTCTGGTGTTTGATGACCGCCTTCAGCAGTTCGGCAGTTTTCGCCTCGCCGGCTTCCTTGGCGCGCTTGCGTCTTTCCTTGAAAGATTCAATAAGAACATCTGCATCCCTGACCTTGCCCAGCCTTTTCTGGGCCTGCTTGAATACGTTGTACAGCTCGGCTGCGGCGGAATGATCCGGGTCGAGAATGGACAGCAGGGTCAGCAGCTTGCGGCTGTTCACTCTGGCTTGATGAATATCCTCGTCATCAAAGTTTTTGATCGCGTCTTTGCTGTAGTCTCTAAAGTTGATATACAGCTTGTGCATCGCCTGTTCCCATTGTCTGGTCTTGCTTAACTGCCTGTCCTTCGCAAGTTGTTCGACTGTCATGCGGCATCACTCCTCAAGGTTGTGTATAGCATGAGCTTCAGCGCTTAATCTTGCCGCTGATTGAAACTTGTTATGGTATTAGGATAACGGTATCCTGCAGCTATTTCAAATGCTGAACCCACGCTTTGCCTTCGCGCCAGGCTGCGGATCGGTTACAATATGACTATTGGTTCGGACAAAGGTTAACATTCAATAGGTACTCGGGGGATGAATGATGATCAATAAAGGAATTAACAGAGCAGAATCGGGCGCGGAGCGCGCTCTTCCGAATGTAATGGTGCTGTTTGAGCATTTGTCAGATGATGACGGGAAGGCAGCAAAATATGGCGGAAGTGGGGCTGCTGAAGGTGGAGCGGTGGCGGAACATGCTGGGAAGGCAGAGCATGCTGTGATGGCCGGAGATGTGGGGAAGGCAGAGCATGCTGTGATGGCTGGAGATGTGGGGAAGGCAGAGCATGCTGTGATGGCTGGAGATGTGGGGAAGGCAGAGCATGCTGTGATGGCCGGAGATGTGGGGAAGGCAGAGCATGCTGTGATGGCTGGAAATGCTGGAGAGGCAGGAGGCATGCTGGTTCCCTTTGCATTTGAGGAGACGCTGTGCCGGGATATTGGAGCGGGACTGGCCCCTCCAGCCCTGCATCTCTGGAGTCATCCCGCAGGTGTTGCACTGGGCCTGCGGGACAGCAAACTGCCCCGCGCAGATGAGGCGATGGCCGGGCTTGAGCGGCGCGGGTTTCGTACAGCGGTCCGTCACTCCGGCGGGGCTGCCGTGCCGCTGGATGCCGGGATCGTCAATGTGGCGCTGGTCCTTCCCAAAACTCCGGGCAAGCTGGATTTTCACGACGATTTCCGGCTGCTGGCTTCCCTGATTCAGGAAGCCGTAGCGGTAAGCCATCCGCAGGCTGCGGCGTTGATCCAGGCCGGAGAAATCACCGGTTCCTATTGTCCCGGCGATTTCGATCTGGCTATCGGCGGCCGCAAGTTCTGCGGCATTGCCCAGCGGCGGCAGAGCAGCGCGTATTTCGTTCACGCGTTCGTTGTGGTCTCCGGCTCCGGGCAGGAGCGCGGGGAGCTGATCCGCGGATTCTATGAGACTGCGTCCGGCGGGGACGAGTCTTTGTCTTATCCGCGGGTCCGCCCGGAGACCATCGCCGCGTTAAGCGAACTCGGCGGGCCGGCTTTGGCGGCGGTGTTCGCTTCAGGCATCCGGCAGGCGATATCCGGGCGCGGAGTGCAGCTTAAACCGGCTGCCCTCCTCAAGGAGGAGACCGGTTATGACTTGCAGTATGCGGATCAGCGTGTGCTGGAAGCGGCACGGGTGCTGCGGGAACGTTATTCCCGCTGAGATTTGTACGTCCGCAGGGATTGAGCTTGAATCTGAGCTAAAGCCTGAGTTTGAACTGGGGGTTAAGTTTGGGGTTTGGGTTTGGCGATTCCGGCCAAACCCCACAAAAGGTGCTGCAAGACAGCTGCTTTAAGCAGCTGCGGCAGCACCTTTTGTTATGGGGTGATAAGGAGCCGCAATGTTACTGATATAAGCTGAGCTGAACGCAAGTTTGCAACTAATACCGTGCCCATGCTAACCGCACAGTGTCCACGATAATAAGAGGCACTGCTAAGCCGATAGCTGTACTCAATACAACTAAAACCTGACCTTTTAGGTCCGGCAAGGAGAGAACTGCACTCTGTACACTTAAAAAGTGTCGATCCGGCCAAAACATAGCTTTCCGGCATTTTTAATTGCAGGAAATACACTTATTTCCAAATAATCTCCATTTTGGACCTGACTAGTTGCAGTAAATACATCTATATGGTGCGGTGTAATGAGACCGCTGTTTTGTTCAAACTATATAATTCTTGTTTCGGCTTTTCCTGCGGGCAGCGGCTACCTATACAGCTCTGGCCGTCTGTCGGAAAAGATCGGAATCTGCTGTCTTACCTCCCGCACCTTCTGCAAATCAATGACGCCGCTCAGGATTTCCTCGCTTTTTCCGGCCTCACATATAATGTCGCCCCACGGATCAATGATCATGGAATGCCCGGCGAAAATGTTCGCCGGATCAGCCCCGGCGCGGTTGCAGGCGACGACGTAGCATTGGTTTTCGATTGCCCGGCTGATCAGCAGGGCACGCCAGTGGGACAGCCGGGGCAACGGCCATTCGGCGCTGATGAACAGCACCTCCGCTCCGAGTGCCGTATGGGCGCGCACCCACTCCGGGAAGCGGATATCATAGCAGATCAGTCCGGCGCATAACGCGCCGTCCAGGCTGAACAGCCCCTTGGCTTCTCCTGGCTGAAGATATAGGTGCTCATCCATCAGGCGGAACAGATGCAGCTTGCTGTATTCCCCGGCAAGCTCGCCATTGCGGCCAAAGACGAACATGCTGTTGGTGATCCCGGCGGCCTGCTTGTTGGCTACGGAACCGGCAACGATATTGATGCCATATTCGCGGGCCAGGCCGGAAATAAAGTCCTTCGTAATCTGCCCCTCTGGATCGGCAATTTCATCAAGCCGCGTTAGATCGTATCCGGTCGTCCATAATTCGGGGAGAATGAGGCAGTCAGGACAAGTTGCCGCGGCCTGGCGTATTTTGTGTTCAGCCGCCACATAATTTGCCTCTGGTTTGCCAAATGCTATATCGAGCTGAATCAGGGAAATTTTCATATTTCCAGCCTCCTCTTTCATTATTATTGATAAATTAGTTGACGGGTCAACCATATCGGTGTAAACTAATTTTTATCAAAAGGATTTTGCACAATATATTTGCTTTGATGCATTCTTTTTGAAGTCCATTTTGTACGAAGCAATCCACAGTAGTGGAGTTTGCAAAACTTTAAGGGGGTTAATTTTGACTGAACATCTGCCTGAGGAAGAAGAGCAAATATTTGAACTGCTGCAGGCGCTGAACAAGGGAATCAGCCCCAAGTTTGAACGTTGTGCGGGCATCAGCCCTACGCGGCTCCGCCTGCTTCACGAGCTGTTTCAGGTTGCAGAAATCAGCCAGATTTCGCTGCAAAAGGAAGTCGACATTGATGCTGCAGCTGTCACCCGCCATTTGAAGGGGCTGGAGGAGAACGGCATGATCTCCCGCCGCAACAATCCTGCCGACAACAGGGTGACTCTGGTCTCGCTCACTGAACAAGGACGGGAGAAAATCCTCTCCTACAAGGAGGAGAAGATCCGGTTCCTCCGCTCATTGCTCACCGGATTTGAAGGGCAGGAGCTCAAAGTGCTTATAGATATGCTTACCCGGCTGCAGCAAAACATCAATTTACTGTAGTCTGACTTATATACCAATTATAAAGGAGATTATTACAAATGAATGCTACCAGAACCAACGATTTCAATTCTATTATTACAGGCCGCCGCTCGGTCCGCAAATATGATACATCCGTCAAAATCAGCAAAGAGGAAATGACCGAGATTCTAACTGAGACTACACTGGCTCCTTCCTCGGTCAACATGCAGCCTTGGCGCTTCCTCGTGATCGAAAGTGCGGAAGGCAAAGCCAAATTGGCTCCTATCGCCCGCTTCAATCAGGTGCAGGTAGAAACCTCCGCAGCAGTTATTGCCGTATTCGGCGACTTGAACAATTTTGATTATGCTGAACAGATTTACGGTACGGCTGTTGAGCGCGGACTTATGCCTCAGGATGTGAAAGAGAACCAATTAACCCGTCTGGCCAGCCATTTCGCGACACTGCCAGCGGATGTGAACAGAGAGACTGTGATGATTGACGGCGCATTGGCTTCCATGCAGCTGATGCTGGCTGCCCGTGCCCACGGCTATGACACCAACCCTATCGGCGGATTCGAAAAGGATCAAATTGCTGAAGTCTTCGGTATGGACAAAGACCGTTACATCCCGGTTATGCTGATTTCGATTGGCAAAGCGGATGGAGAAGGATACGCATCCGTCCGTCTGCCGATTGACACTATTGCCGAGTGGAAATAAGAGCATAAGCTCCCGAATTCAGTTACGAAGTTCATTCTGACAAAACCATTAGGAGGAACAAAACTATGATCATTATCCACGCTTTAATGCAAGTGAACCCTGAACGCGAGGAGCAGTTCCTGGCTGAAGCCAAGACGTTGCTTGCAGCAACCCATGAGGAAGAGGGCAACCTCTCTTATGAGCTGTACAAGCACGCCGCGAAAGAGAATGTATATATTATGGTCGAAACCTGGCGCGATGCAGCTGCTGTAGGCAGCCATAACACAAGCCCGCATTTCACGGGGTTTGCCGCTAAGGCAGGCGAGTTTCTGACTGCGCCGCTGGATGTGAAGGCATACAACGGCGAGCTGTTGCAGCAATAAGGGCAATGTAACAAGTGGGGAGGGATAGGGAATCGTTCATGCAAAGGATGTTCTGGCCAATCAGTTACTAGCCAATGCCAATGATCCAAGCTGGTATTCTCCGTTCGCGCAGGCGGTAGAAGGTTTAACAGAGGAAGAAGCCTTTTGGAAGCCTGACGGGAACAGCAACAGTATCGCTGAAATTACGCAGCATCTGCTGTATTGGAACAATGCCTGGCAAACCAGATACCATCTGGGCCGGGTAGATGCTGTCCCTCCGATTGAGGATAACAACAGCAGTTTTGTCATACCGGAGGGCACAGCCTTTGATCAGTTAAGAACGAAGCTGCTGGAGGTGCTGCTTGGTTGGCAGCCGCTGCTGCAGGAAGACAGACTTGAGGCTAAAGCGGCAGGATTTCCTGTGCCAGCGGAATGGTGGGAGATTATCAGCAACGCGGCAATGCACAATGCCTATCACATTGGTCAAATCGTTTTTGTCCGAAAGCTTATTGGCAGCAGGGAATAACTGCATCCAGGAAGAAAAGAGCACTCCATCCACCAGGAGGCTCTTTTTTTTTGTATTATGATATGAATGACGATTACAGCAAGTAACCTCTGAGGAAAGGGTGACCATTGCCAGTGAATATTTTTGAGCCTTCCGATGTGTTGAATGCTTTGCCCAAGCAGTTTTTCGCCGCGCTGGTTGCCAAGGCCGGCCTTGTCGCCGCCGCAGGACATGATGTGATCCATCTTGGACAGGGGAATCCCGATATGCCTACACCGGCCCACATTGTAGAAGCACTGCAGGCGGCAGCGGCTAACCCGCTGAACCACAGGTATCCGCCGTTTCGCGGCCACAGCTATCTCAAGGAAGCGGCAGTCAGCTTTTATAAGCGGGAGTATGGAGTGGAGCTGGATCCGCAGCAGGAGATCGCCATTCTGTTCGGCGGAAAAACCGGACTGGTTGAAGTGGTGCAGTGTCTCCTCAATCCGGGGGATATAGCACTTGTGCCGGATCCCGGATACCCTGATTATTGGTCAGGCATCGAGCTGGCCCGGGCGGTCATGGAGAAGATGCCGTTGACTGCGAAACATGGATTTCTGCCCGCTTATGGAGATATCAGCCCGGAGCTTGCCGCTAAGGCCAAGCTGATGTTCCTCAATTATCCGAACAACCCTACCGGTGCTGTAGCTACGGAGGATTTTTTCGAGCAGACCGTGAGCTTCGCGGCAGAACACAGGATTTGTGTTGTGCATGATTTCGCTTATGCTGCCATCGGGTATGATGGACAGAAGCCGCGCAGCTACCTGCAGACGCCGGGGGCCAAGGAGAACGGCATTGAGATCTATACTTTGTCAAAAACCTATAATATGGCCGGCTGGCGCGTGGCCTTTGCTGCCGGTAACGCCAGCGTTATCGAGAGTCTGAACCTCTTGCAGGATCATATGTACGTGAGCCTGTTCGGGGCAGTGCAGGAAGCAGCTGCGGCTGCGCTGCTGGGACCACAGGATGCTGTCCGGGACAATCTGGACCGCTACGAGTCGCGGCGCAACCTCTTAATCGGCGGCTTGCGGAAGATTGGCTGGAAGGTGGAGGCGCCTAAGGGCTCGTTTTTTGCCTGGCTGCCGGTTCCGGAAGGCTATACCTCACTGAGTTTTGCCGATTTGCTGCTGGAGAAGGCGCATGTGGTGGTAGCTCCCGGTATTGGTTTTGGTGCTTATGGCGAAGGTTATGTGCGGGTTGGGCTGGTAAGCGATGAAGCGCGGCTTGCAGAAGCGGTGGAACGGATAGCGGAACTGAAGCTGTTTTGATCCGGTTTATCCATAACGATTAGAGGGATGATATGAGGCGATTTTGTATGAGGCATTTGCGTGTGCGGGTAGCGGCTGTTTATAAGTAAATCCTGAGGGGTATCTAACCTTAGCCCGATCAGAGACCTATGTGCACCTGAGAGGAAGGGCAGTGAAATGGAGGACTTACATATGAACAACAAACTTCCGCAAGCGGAATGGGATAACAGGGTAGAGCAGGATATCATAAACGTTGTGAATTATTATTTATCGGGTGGCTCCCTGAAGGCTGCAAAGGAAATGGACAAGGCCCAGGAGCTGCTTGCCGATGTATTGAATGGCCGGGAGGCGCGTGCGCACCGGCAGGCTCTCGGCGGAGTGATTACAGAGATTAGCCAGCTGTCCGGCATGCCGGGTTTCAGCAGAGAACTGCTTGAACGGCTTGCGCTTGAAGTCAGCGGACTGGACACAGACAAGCTTCGAATATTGGCTCCGCAGACGACACGTCATAACCGGGTAGACCCTTATGTGAACGGACCGCAGTGCCTGGAAATGATCCTTGAGGAAATCGGGAAGGCGCGCCGTTATATTCATCTGTCCATAATGCTGTTCTTTAACGACCATTCGGGAAATCTGATAGCGGAAGCGCTGCTGCAGGCACTAAAACGGGGTGTCGAAGTCCGCATCATGGTGAATTATACGGTTACCGCACTTGGCTATGGGAAGAATCTCGAGGTGGGTAAGTTCTCCAAGATCTCTACGATGCTGGAGAATGCAGGGGCCAGGCTGCTCGATACGTTCAACTCCTATTATTCTGCGGCAGAATGGAGTGAGAAACGGGCGGAGCTGAAGTCCAGAGGGGTATCCGAAAGTATTCTCTTCCTGCAGGATAAGGTACAGGAGGACGTGGAGATCACAGGACTTAATGTCATTGACCACCGGAAATTCATGGTCATTGACGGGATTACTTCGATTGTCGGCAGCCTGAACTTCGGGGATCAATATACGTATCAGACGCCGATAGAGGCCTCTTCATCGGTAGAAGTAGACGGCCGGCCGCTGGGCATTCCAAGCGGGGAGGAGGAGTGGCATGATGGCTGCTTCCGGATTCAGGGCGCAGCGGCGTTGCCGCTGAATGCTGCTTTTCAGTCAAGATGGCTGTTGCTTGGGGGCGATCATTTTGATCCGGAAGATGACTTCTACCATCCTGATACAAATTATGCATTCGGTGAGGAGGAGTGTACGCTCTTCGTGAGTTTTCCGGGCAACCCCGTTAATCTGATCCAGCAGTATTATCTGGATTTGATTACTTATGCAGCCGAGGAGACAGTGATCGTGAACCCCTATCTGATTGATCAGGCCTTCTGGGACCGGCTGGGTGAGCTTGGCCCGGACTGTTCCTGCCATCTGGCCATATGCAATCCGCTGGAAGTCAATGACCACCCGACGAACCGGGCGGCTGTGCGCAGCAATATGTATGAGCCTTTTCTTAACGGCGTTTCTTTTTATGATTACAGCTTTACGGGGCGCTTCTCCCACTGGAAAATCACCTATGACCACAGGTCGCGGGCCGTTTTTCACGGCTCCTATAATATCAATGAAAGAAGCGCCTGCCATGACTTTGAGCTGGGACTGCTGGTCAAGGGAGAAAGATTCGCGAAAAGGATCAAATCCATGATTGATTATGACCTTAGTGTTTCGAAAAAGATCAGCGACAAGAAGGAGTTCTTCAAGCATCCGTGGATGCATCCCAGCACTTATCTAAATAAGGCAACCCAGAACTACACCTGATCGTTAATGGGATCACTATCCTGTATAATAAACGGTAACACTAAGATGATGGAGCGGAAGAGATGAACATAACAATATTGCGGAACGGCCCCCGTAAGAACGAAGTGTATTTTGCTGCGGAGTTTGGCCAAGGCAAGGGGATATGGAATGGTAATCCTGTGGAAACGGGTGAGGAGCTTGAGGTCGAATTTGAGCTCTCCCCGCTATTTATGCGCTGGGTGGATATTGTCCCTGTAAGCGGCGTGGATTACGGCATCCGAATGGATGGGGATAAGTTAATTTTAACCGGGGTGCTGGAGAATATTGAGGCAGACGGAACAGGTTATCTGCGGATTGCCGGCGACCTGATCATGTTCGAATGTCTGGGCGAGCCGATGGCGCTGGGCGGTTATGTGGAGATCCGGACCGGAGCGCTGGGCATATATCCTGTATTATTGTAAGCGGGGCCGGTGCTGCAGCCGTATACGGCATGCAATTTACTGTCGGCGTAGCAACTGCACAAGAAATAAGCTAAGATAACAATAGATTTGAAGTAAAGCTATGAGGAGCAGAAGTCCAATGAACAGCGATATTCAGCAATTTAAGACGGAATTTTTCAAGGCGCTGGCTCATCCGATGCGGATCCGCATCCTGGAGCTGCTGAGCGAAGGCGAGAAGAATGTGAACGAACTGCAGGCGATTCTCGGCTCGGAAGGCTCCGCCGTATCCCAGCAGCTTGCTGTACTCCGCGCCAAGAATGTAGTAGCCAGTGTAAAAGAAGGAACCACCGTCATTTATTCTCTGCGCGACCCCCTGATTAAAGACCTGCTGGCGGTAGCCAGACAGATATTCGATAACCATCTTGTGAATGCCATTTCACTCCTGGAGGGCATCCGCAGCGAATAACCCCGGACCATCCGGGGGGCGGATTTCCCGTTGACAAGAGCGGCAGGCAGGAGTAATGTTGCTCTTATATTCAAATAATCAGATATTCAAAGAAAAGAAGGTTAGATGATGACAGGGTGGGGCCGCTTTAAAGGCTACAGCATTGCTTCTCTGCGTAAGGATATCATTTCAGGGACGATCGTCGGCGTTATTGCCATCCCGCTTGGGATGGCTTTTGCTATTGCCTCGGGCGTGAAGCCGGAGTACGGGATTTATACAACCATTGTCGCAGGTATACTAATCTCCTTATTCGGAGGTTCGAAATTTCAGATTGGCGGACCTACGGGAGCCTTTATTCCCATTTTGTTCGCGATTGCCATGGAGTACGGGTACGAGAACCTGCTGATTGCAGGAATGATGGCCGGAGTCATCCTCGTCGTTATGGGGCTGCTGAGGCTGGGAGTTCTGATCAAGTTTATCCCGAAGCCGGTAACCATCGGCTTTACCGCAGGGATTGCCGTCATTATCTTCAGCGGGCAGATCGCCAATTTCCTCGGCCTGAAGGATATGGAGCGGCATGAGAGCTTCGTGGACAACATGCAAGAGATCGGCCAGCATATCTCAACGATCAATCTGTACAGTGTTCTGACAGCAGTCATTTGTCTGGCGGTTGTCGTGCTGGGCATGCGCTTTGCGCCCAAGGTGCCGGGATCGCTGATCGGGTTGCTGTTCGCAACGCTAGTTGCGGTGCTGTTCTTCAGCGGCAAGGTAACTACGATCGGCTCTGCATACGGCGATATTCCAAACACGCTGCCGAGTTTTCACTTCCCGGTGATCACCTGGGAGCGGATCAGACAGCTGCTTCGTCCGGCGTTTATCATCGCCATGCTGGGGGCGATTGAGTCGCTGCTGTCGGCGGTGGTAGCCGACGGGATGACTGGCAGCCGCCATAACAGCAACCGTGAGCTGATCGGCCAGGGTATCGCGAATATAGCCGCACCTATGTTTGGCGGCATCCCGGCCACAGGTGCAATTGCCAGAACCGCCACCAACATTCGCAGCGGGGCCGCATCCCCGCTGTCGGGAGTGATTCACGGTGTCGTAGTGTTCCTTATTCTTCTGCTGTTTGCGCCTTATGCTTCCAGCATTCCGCTTGCGGCCATGGCGCCAATCCTGATGGTGGTCGCCTGGAATATGAGCGAACGCAAGGAATTTCTGCACCTGCTGAAGCTCAAAACCGGGGATTCCCTGGTGTTGTCCCTTACCTTCCTCTTAACGATATTTGCGGATTTAACGATTGCGGTAGAGGCCGGGCTGGTGCTTGCCGTAATCCTGTTTGTGAAACGGATGGGTGAAGGGCATCTCGTATCTAAGGTGCTGCCCGACCCCTCGTCGGTCAAGGTAGAGGCGCATATGGTAACGGAGAGCCATGATTGCCCGCAAATCGGAATTTATAATGTGGAAGGCCCGTTGTTTTTTGGAGCAGCCTACAGATTCGAGTCAACGATGCCGGAGCTTGGACCGGACCTTGCAAAAATTATATTGCTGCGTATGGGCAAGGTACCGTTTATGGATACCACCGGGGAGGCCAATCTGTCTGGGCTGGTGAAGCAGCTGCAGGCAGACGGAGGAAGGCTGATGATCTCCGGCATTCAGCCGCAGCCGCTTGATCTGCTGAAGAAGACGGGACTGTACGATAGAATTGGGGCCGCGCAGTTTTTTGACCATACTGGAGAAGCGATCAATGAAGCGCTGGAACTGATCAATCCGGTCCGCTGCGCCGGCTGCAGGCATGGGGCATTCCGGGAATGCGGCGCGTTGTGCGGTCTTGAAGAATCACCGGGCCGCAGCGTCTTTAGAGCCCGCAAACCGGCAGTGGCGGGTAAACTGAGCAGCGAAGTTTAAGCACGCACTGCCGAACCAGCGGGAACAGCATGGGGCCCATCCCTGTGTTGCTAAATTTCATCATAATATAACAGCCCGGGTGCATTTTGCCCGGGCTGTTATATTATAATGGACTAATGACTGCCAGATTTGTACAATTAACGTAATGAATCTGTTCTATACTGGAACAGATCTCACTTCGATTGATAAGGAGACCGCACCCTAATGAAGGAATTGAATTATCCTAAAGTATTCATGCTTTTGGCAGGACTGTCACTGGCGACGCTGGCTGTCTACCGTGTGGTTTCGCTGCGGACCGATACGTTTTTTGATTTTTTGCTCTGGAACTTCTTTCTGGCCTGGATTCCCTTTTTATTCTCCATGGCCGCTTACGGCCTGGATAAGCGTAAGGTTTCCGGGCTGCTGCTGCTGCCGCTTGGCATAGCATGGCTGCTGTTTTTTCCGAATGCGCCCTACCTGATGACCGACCTGCTGCATTTGACGATTAGAAAAAACATATATTTCGTAGACGGAGTTGTTCAGAGCCGGTATTGGTACGATTTAATTACCTTGCTGCTGTTCACCTGGAGTGGCTGGCTGACCGGTTTTTTCTCCCTGTACCAATTTCAAAGCGTCATCTTCCGCAGAAGCAATCTGCTGCTCTCCTGGATTTTTGTCCTCGCAGCCTGTGCGCTGGGCGGATATGGCGTATTGCTCGGCCGGGTATACCGGCTCAACAGCTGGGATGTTCTGACCGACCGGCATCAGCTCTACCAGCTGGTGGTTGACAGCCTGAACCGGCAATCGCTCTTCTTCAGCCTGTTCGTCGCAGCTGTTCTGCTGGTCATCTATGCCACGCTGTATTTCCTGCTGAATGGTCTGGGCACAGGGAGTGTGCAGGCTTATTCCAAAGGCGGAAAAAGATAATCGTCTTGCTCCGGATGGAACTGAAACAACTCCAGGTCGATCACGCCATGATCATCAAAAAGAACGCCTTCTCCCAGCAGATACAATCTTTGTGTAGAGACTGCTTCGTCTTCGGCAAGTGCAATTTTGCCCTTGGAATTAACAACTCTATGCCAAGGCAGCTTGTATTTGCGGCTCATGGAATGGAGAATGCGCACGACCTGCCGGGCCGCCCTGGGGCTTCCTGCTGCACGGGCGATCCCGCCATAGGTCATAACCTTTCCCTCGGGGATGGATTGAATAATACAAATAACCTTCTCTGTAAATGGTGTCATAACGGCTCCTTAAGCTTACGTAGGCAGTAGTATCTTCAGATCATTACAATGAATTATAACAGAGGGGGCATGTGGTTTGGGAACATTGATACCCGATAAACGCGGGATGAAGCTGATGTCCAATGAGCCGAAGGGGATTGGCGGCTGGCTGGTGCTTGTGCAGATTGGACTTTTTCTTACTATTTTTACTTTGATTTTATCTGTAATTCATTTTTTCTTCACAACGCTTGGCGGAGAGGTATGGGATATACTTACTTCACCGGATTCTAACGTTTATGACCCGCTATGGAAGCCGACATTGATTTTCGAATTGGCAGGCAACGTTGTCTTTCTTTTATTTGCTGCTTTTCTGGTCGTGTTGATGTACCGCAAAAAGGCTTCTTTTCCGCGCTGGATGATCCTTTTTTATGCCGCCAATACGCTGTTTCATATCGTTGATTACGTGCTGCTCACCAATATTCCGCTGCTTGCCGAGTTCGGAGAGGATCCAGACGTGCAAAGTATTGGCAGAAGCATGGTTCTACTCCTGGTATGGATTCCTTACTTTATACGGTCGCGCCGAGTGCGCAACACATTTATCAATTAACTACATAGCACACTCTTTCAGAAGGAGCCGCAGCCGCGGCTCCTTTTTTTGCAAATATAAGAATTTATATGCTTCACGCTATAAATTATCCTTCTATTTCTCGCTGAAACGGATACCGTCCTTTTGAGGACGGCGAAGCCGTTTCCACTTGTGAGAAGCAAGCTCATAATTTCCTCTACAGCAAAAAGTTGGGGAATAGGAGTTAGAGTGTCGGGGGATAATCAGATCAAAAGAATAGTGACGGGAGTGAATACTGTGAAGAATACAGAGGCTGTGGACACACGCGACCGTTCTTCCGGCAAAATATCTTCTTCCCAGTCGCTCAGTCCCTCATTGGATGAGACGGTGGCTCTATTCCGGCGTATCTTCAGCAACGACGGGACACTGAGAGTACGGATCATTGAGAATACACATAACACGCGGATCCGCTGTGGCCTGATTTATGTGGATGGGATGACTGACCGGGATTTGATTCAGAATGGAATTACCAAACCGCTGATGACCTACGAATTCCTGGACAAGGATCTGGGAACCCCGGCAGAGCTTATGGAACTTATCCGCCTTCGGATTATCAATATCAGTGACATTATGGTCTCTACGGATTTGGATGAATTAATAGGGGCCATAGTGGGAGGGAAAACGGTATTTCTGCTGGACGGATACGCCGGTGCGCTGAATATTAATGCCCAAGGCTGGCAGACCCGCGCCATTGAAGAACCTACGACAGACAAAGCGGTCCGGGGCCCAAGAGAAGGCTTCAATGAATCGCTGATGACCAACCTGACCCTGATCCGCCGCAGAGTGCAGAATTCCGATTTGAAGTTTGTATTTACCGACATCGGTACCCGGTCTAAAACCCAGGCCTGTATCTGCTATATGGAAAGCCTTGCTTCACCGGATATTCTCAAGGAGCTGCATAGAAGGCTTGCGAGGGTACAGCTCGACCATTTGCTGGATACCGGCTATCTGGCCGAGCTGATCCGTGATGAACCTTATTCGCCTTTTGAGATGATCGGCAGTACGGAACGGCCGGATTCGGTGGTGGGTAAGATCATGGAGGGCAGAATTGCCCTGCTGATTGAAGGAAGTCCGTTTGTCCTGACGCTGCCCTATGTTTTTGTGGAGAATTTTCAGGCCAGTGAGGATTATTATATCGGTTATATGTTTGCTACTTTCAACCGTTTGCTCAGAGTGATGGGAGCCTTCATGTCCATCAGTATTCCTGCGCTTTATGTCGCACTTGTTACTTACAGCCAGGAGATGGTTCCTACATTACTGCTGCTAAGTATTGCCACCGCACGATTATCGGTGCCCTTTCCCACAATAGTCGAGGCAATTCTAATGCTGACCATCTTTGAGATTCTGCGTGAAGCAGGGGCGCGGATTCCCAATTCCATTGGCCAGGCGGTCAGCATTGTAGGCGCGCTGGTGCTGGGCCAGGCTGCGGTGGATGCGCGGATCGTCAGTGCCCCGATGGTCATTGTTGTGGGACTTACCGGGATTACCACCCTGCTGAATCCCCGGCTCACCGGACCGTTAATTGTAGTCCGGATCCTTTTGCTGCTGATGAGCTTCTTTTTTGGAATCTACGGCTATTTCTTTGGCTTGCTCGGTTTGGTCATCCATTTGATGAGCCTGCGCTCCTTCGGAGTTCCCTATATGCTCGGGGTGGGCTCGATCCGGCCGCAGGATATCAAGGATACCGCCATCCGTGCACCTTGGTGGGACATGTATCTGCGTCCGGCGATCATCGGGGCGCGCAACATGAAGCGGAAGCCACCCAAGAAACCGGTTAAGCGGTTATGAACAGGGGACAAAAAATACTGTCTGCGCTGCTCTCTGCAGTGCTGCTGTTTATCATGTCGGGCTGCTGGAATTATACCGAAATTGATGATATGTCCATCGTGGCCGGCGTAGCCATCGACAGAAACAAGGCGGACGGCAAGCTGCAGATGACGGTGGAAATAGTGGACACCCAGGGCGGACTTCAAGAGAACCAGGCAGGCTTCAAGACGCTTAGTCTTACAGGAGATACGATATTCGAAATCGCCCGGAACATGATATCCATAACCGGCAAGAAGCTTTTCTGGAGTCATGCCAAGGTGATTATTTTTAGTGAAGAGGTTGCGCGGGAAGGTTTGATCAAAGCGATAGACTGGTACAGCAGGGATACAGAGACCCGATCCGATGTCTTTATTTTTGTATCCGAACAGAAAAATGCACGGGATGTAGTTAACCAGAACAGTACAACAGAAGCGATTATGTCCTTTGAACTGGCACAGATGATGCGTGATGAAAAGTATGTCAGCAGCGCTCCGGTTGTGGAAATCTGGGATTTCATCGACAAGCTGGAGACCTCAGGTTATAGTGCCGTCGCACCGCTGGTGTATATCAATGAGAAGAACGGGCAGAAAAACGAGCGTGTGGATGGAGCAGCAGTATTTGTAAAGGATAAAATGGTCGGAAAATTGAACGGGAAAGAGGCGAGAAACATGCTTTTCGCCAAAAATGATATAAAAGGTGGTGTACTGGAGGTGAATAATGCGCAGGGGACTCCCGCTTATTCACTTGAAATATTATCAAGCAGGACGAAGGTCAGGCCTACAATGATAGATGGTAAAGTTCATATACAGATCAATACAGTGACGCATACCGGGCTGGATGAAGTAATGACTGCAGCGGGTTTATCCAGCAACGAGAACATAGCGGCTATTGAAAAACGCGCAGGCGAGGATTTGCAAAAGGAGATACTCTCCTTAATTCATAAGCTGCAGCAGGAATACCATGCCGATATCTTTGGCTTTGGCGAAGCTGTTCATGAGAATCTGCCCAAGACCTGGACCAAACTCCGCGAGCAATGGCCGGATCAATTTGTCAATCTGAATGTGGATGTCAGCTCCAAGGTGATCATTCAGAGTACTGCCAAAACTACACGGGCGATTAAGCTGGGGGATTAGCATGGTCATTTATGTAGTGCTTATGTATGCCGTTGTCGTGCTGGTTGACCCCTATGGTCTGCTCAAGCAAGGGAAGAAGCGGGATTTTTACGTTTGCTCCGCGCTGTGCCTGATCTCCTTCTCCCTGGCTTTTGCCTTGTCGATGCATTGGGAAATTCCCAGTCCCTCAGAGCCGATCGTTTATTTGATTAAAAAGCTGTTCTAGAATGCACTCCTGAAAGGAGGGGAAGACATGAGCAAAGAAATCGTACCGGCGGGACAGTCGATCAGCATAGCAATCCTGTTTATTATCGGCAGTTCGCTGTTCATGGGAGTCTCGGGGCAATCCGGCAACAGCAGCTGGATCGGACTGATTTTTGCCATTGTGCTGGCGGTTCCGCTTATGCTTCTCTACGCGAGGCTCCATACGCTTTTTCCGGGCAAGGATCTGTACGATATGCTGCATACGGTGTTCGGCCCAATTCTGGGGAGGATGTTCTCCTGCCTGTATATCTGGTATACATTGCATCTGGGATCGCTTGTGCTGCGGAATTTCGGGGAATTCAGCAAGACGGTGGCCTTAACTGCGACACCAATGTTAGCACCGATGCTGATCATCGTCCTCCTCTGCATTTGGGTGGTGAACGCGGGACTTGAGGTGCTTGGGAGAAGCGCCAAATTTCTGCTGCTGTTTACAATAATGGCGACTGCCATAGCACAGCTGCTTTCCATTCCCAAGTATGAGTTCCATTATTTGAAACCGCTGCTGGAAAGCGGCTGGGGACCTGTCTTTACGGATGCAATAGGCTCCTTTACCTTTCCGTTTGGCGAAATTGTTGTTTTTCTCGGCGCGTTTAGTGTGCTTCCGAAGAAAGGTTCAGCGTTTCGGGTGCTGCTCAGCAGCCTGCTGATTGCAGGAATCATTATGCTCTTCGTTACCTTGCGGAATTTGCTGGTGCTGGGTCCTGAAATTTTATCCAGCCTGTATTTTCCCTCCTATGTCGCTGTGAGCAGAATTAATGTGGGGGATTTTCTCACCAGAATCGAAGGTTCGTCCTCCATTACTTTTGTAACTGCGCTGTTCATTAAAACCAGTTTGTGTCTGTATGTAACCAGTAATGGAGTAGCCAAAGTGTTCAAGCTGAAGAGCTACCGTTCCGTTGTGCTGCAGATGGGCCTGATCATGGTCTATATGTCTGTCTTTATCTACAAGGATATTCTTCAAATGCAATACTTTGCCTACCATATCTACAAAATTTATGCCCTGCCGTTTCAGGTGGTCATTCCGCTGCTCTTATGGATTGTTGCCGAGTTTATGTCCAGAAAAGCTAGCCGCAAGCAGACAGCCCCGCAGCCGTAGTGCCGGATCTGAAAAGCTTGAATTCCACTGCCTCCCGGACCGGGCTTTTTTCGTGATTTCCCAGCTGCAGGGAAGATAGCTATAATGATAGTCATAGAGAATAGGATGTTTGCGACTGTAAAGGTGGAAGGGGCTGTTGGCTTAACGATGAATACATATGTACTTGTATATGACAGCTTTGTTCAGTTTGAGGTAGTTTTGGCTGCTTATTTTATGAAGACACAGAGCGAGGTCCATACCTTGGGGCTGAACAGTATTCCCGTTATTTCCTGTGAGGGCTTCTCTATTAACCCGTCAGCGGTACTCGGGAATATTGACGTGAACGCTATAGATCTGCTGGTTATCCCTGGGGGTGAAGTGGAAGAGATTGCTGCGAATGAGGGGCTGCTTGCCTTGATCCGCAGCATGAACGCTTCAGGTAAAACGGTCGCAGGTATTTGCGGCGGGGTTACGGTTCTGAAAGCTGCCGGGGTTCTGGAAGGCAGATCCTATGTGGACAATCAGGAGGGCAGGGAAGCTGAGGAGAGTTCCAAAGGATTGCCGGACGCGGGAACATCAGACGAGGTCAATGTAATCAGGGACGGAAATATCCTTACGGCTAAGCCCAACGGGTATGTTGATTTTGCGCTTGAACTCGGCAGGATGATGAACATTTATCAGGACGAGGCTGATCTGCAGGAAACGATTGATTTCTTTAAATATTTCAAATCCGTTTAGAACGGCTGATGACGGATAACGGGAAGGAGAAGGCATTATGAGTGTATCACGTATCGTTATGTCCTCGCATTGGGGCAGGGAAGTCAGACATAAATATGTAGCCCAAGGCGAAGCGAAGGCACTGGCTGTCGTCTTTCCGGGGAAGGATTATTCCGTGGAGCGTTCGCTGCTCGATTATGCGGCCAAGGTGGCCCGGGAACATGGCTGCGATCTGCTGCTGCTGGAGTACGGCTATCAGAGTGCACGGGCGGACTTTAAGCGCGAAGACATGGATATCGTTATAGAGGAATGCAAGGCGGCGATTGCTGCGCTTCCTGCACTTCCCGAATATGAACAGCTGCTGTTCATCAGTAAAAGCATGGGTACGGTCGTAGCCGGAAGAGTGGCGGCCGAAATGGGTGTTCAGCAGAAGACAGCCCACCTGTATTTAACTCCGCTTGTAGACTCCATCCCATGGATAAAGCAGAGCCGGGGCAGCATGATCTACGGCGGCAGCGATCCGCTGTTCAATGAACAGCATTCCGCCGAGATCACCGGACTGCAGAATATCAGGGTATACAGGATCGACGATGCCAATCATGCGCTGGAGGTAGGCAGCGTCAATGAGTCGCTGGCGGTGCTTCTGGTGATTATTAATTTCTATCATGAATTTTTCCGCGATGCGTTGCATTGAATGGAGCTATCTAATCTATCTCAAGGAGTGGAGCGTATGATACTGGAAGCGGCAATGCTTCAGGGAATCCGGACAATATCAGCAATGGAAGGCGCTGCTGCACCATTATTACAGCCCATTCCCGGCCGTAGAACATTTTGAACGTATCCATCTGGAATAAACGGGAGGCGTAACATAAGATGCAGGGGAAGCAGGTTGGAAAAGGGCGCACGGCAGAGGTGTGGGAGCATGGCGAAGGAAGGATCATTAAACTCTATAACGGGAACATTCCGGAGCCGTATGTGGAACGGGAATATCTGATTAGTAAATATGTATTTGAACAGGGTCTCCGCACTCCCGAGCCGCTGGAGCTTGTCGAAATTGACGGACGTAAAGGAATCGTATTTCAGCAAATTCAGGGCCGTTCCCTGCTGGGGATTATCAGCGGAAAGCCCTGGCAGCTCGGCAAATATGCCAAACAGATGGCCAGACTGCATTATAACCTGCATCAGCTGGAGGGAACAGAAAACTTTGGCCGGCAAAAGGCGGAGCTGAGAAAAAGCATTATTGCAGCACCCATGCTCACCATGGAGGAGAAGTCGGCGGTGCTGGACCATCTGGAAGGACTCCCGGAGGGGAATAAGCTGTGCCATGGAGACTTTCACCCCGACAATGTTCTTATCAATGAACAAGCCTGGATCATCGACTGGATGACCGGTATCTTGGGGAATCCTGCCGGAGATGCGGCGCGTTCCGTACTTCTCTTCAGTATGGGCGCTATGCCACCAGGAGCCTCCCAGTTGGCGAAATTTGTTATAGGTTTTATGAGACAAAGGCTTACTAATGGATATATCCGGGAATACCTCGCATTGTCGGGGCAATCCTACGCCGCAATAGACGGTTGGATTCTGCCCGTAGCGGCGGCGCGCCTTGTTGAGGGTGTTCCTGTGCAGGAGAAGGAGCAGCTTGTCCGGGAAATCCGTAAACGTCTGAGCAAGAGTTCGGCCATTTGAATTACCTATGGGAAGAGGTGTGCTATGACTACATATATTGCGCTGCTGCGCGGCATTAATGTCGGCGGCAACAAAATCATTAAAATGCAGGATTTGAAAGGCATGTTCCAGGCACTGCAATTTGAGCATGTCCGCACCTATATCCAGAGCGGCAATGTTGTATTTGAAAGCACGGAGGTTTCAGGCCACCAGCTTGCTGCAGTGATCGGAGAGCAGATCCGGGAGACCTTTGGTTTTGACGTTTCCGTAATTATCCGCAGTCTGGAAGAGCTGGAAGCAGCAATTGAGGGCAACCCTTTTCAGCTTACGGAAGCTGACGAGTTCAAGCGGCTGTATGTCTCGTTTCTGGCTGATGAACCTACGGCGGAGGCACTGGAGAAGCTGCGTCCCTACGAGGATGGAGCGGATAAGGTGAGGGTAACAGGCAAGGAGATGTACACGCTGTATGAGGTGAGTGTAAGCCAATCACCGCTGTTTAAGGTTCAGCTGGACAAGCTTCTGGGGACGTCTATTACCGCCCGCAATTGGAATACGGTAAACAAGCTGGCTGCATTAGGACGCTCGGTTTAAAATACAAATCACGTAATTATGGTTTTGCGGTTTATGCAATCCGCTGCATTTATGTACATAGCAGTCTTTAAACGAAGCTCCGGATTCCGGGGCTTTTTTTGATGTCTTGATAGGTTTCCCCTCTGAATCTTCCTTGGTTTTCCCGCAGAAAAGAATCCTTCGGCGCGATACCAAGTGCCGCCAGCACCGGGCAGCCTGCGCTATTAGGAAGGCTATGCCGCTCTCCTAGCTTTCAGCAAACATTCAGCCACATTTCATTATGAGTTAAGGTACGGATGCAATAATACAGCTAATCAGAGATTGGACCGGGGGGCAGAGCACTGCCGGAATGATTGAGTTATAGAGGAATGGGAGTGGAGAGAGATGAGACTGCTTAAGAAGCTGGGTTCAGATGTTGTGCTGCTGTGCATCTTGCTGCTTGCAGCGTTTCTGTACGGCTATGGAATCTGGAATGATCAATATGTAAATACGTACTATACCACTGCGGTGGGCAGCATGATGCAGAGCTTTCACAATTTCTTCTTCGCATCGCTTGACTCTGCAGGTTCAGTAACGGTGGATAAGCCGCCGGTTACATTCTGGATTCAGACGGTCAGCGCCCTGATCTTCGGGCTGCATGGCTGGAGCGTCATCCTGCCTCAGGCACTTGGCGGTGTAGGATCAGTGCTTCTCGTATACCTGATGGTCAAGCCAACCTTCGGCAGAACCGCAGCGCGGTTAGCGGCACTGGCCATGGCTTCCACACCGGTAGCCGCTGCTGTCAGCCGGACGAACAATATTGATGCCATGCTGGTGTTCACGCTGCTGCTGGCAGCATGGTTTCTGTTCAAAGGAACAAAGACGAATAGAATCGGCAGTCTTCTCGCTGCATTTGGGCTAATCGGAGTTGCCTTCAATGAGAAGATGCTGCAGGCATATATGGTTTTACCGGCATTTTACCTCTTTTATATTCTGGCCGGCAAAGTGAACTGGAAGAAAAAAACCGGGGTGTTGGCAGCCTGCACCGCAGTACTGCTGGCGGTTTCGCTCTCCTGGGCCGTCATTGTCGATTCCATTCCAGCGAGTAAACGTCCCTATATGGGCAGCAGCGGCACCAACTCTGTATTAAATCTGGCCTTTGGATATAACGGGGTATCACGCTTAACCGGCGACCGCAGTACTGGTGGCGGGGGCAGCGGTGGAATGCCGCCCAATGGCGGCGGAATGTTCGGCAGTGGCGGTGAGATGCCGGCAATGAATGGTGAGATGCCGGCGATGAACGGTGGGATGCCGGCGTTAAATGGCGAGATGCCGGCGATGAATGGAGCTGATGGCGAACGAAGTGACGGCCGGGGAACACCTCCGGGCCAAACCGATGGTTCTGCCACCGGAGGCCAATCCTCCGAGGATGGCGGAATGCCGGGACAGGCACCGGGAAGTCAAACGGATGATGGAGGACGGCAGTTCGGCGGCGACGTGTTCCAAGGTAATCGCGGCGGCATGAACGGCGGGGGTGGCGGAATGTTCAATACGGGGACAGCCGGTCCCCTGCGGCTGTTCCAATCCGCTCTGTCCGGTCAAGCCAGCTGGCTGCTGCCATTCCTATTGTTCGGGTGCATCGGCATCTTTGCCAGCCTGCGCAGAACAAACTTCACGCAGAAGCATAAGGAGGCACTGTTCTGGCTGGCTTGGCTGGTGCCGGTCATGGGATTCTTCAGCATCGCCGGATTCTTCCATCAATATTACCTGATTATGATGGCACCGCCGATTGCGGCGCTGGCTGGAGCAGGCTGGTCCCAGCTCTGGAGCTATTACAAGGAACGTTCAACCTGGCTTTCCTGGCTGCTACCGCCGGCAGTTCTCACAACAGCGGTTTTTGAATGGTACATTATTCATCCTTATGACGATACCATCGGCAAGGGTTGGTCGATAGGGGTTCTGGCAGCAGGAATGATTGCCGCCCTTCTGCTCTTAATTCTTCGAATAGTTAAAGATAACAAAAAGCCATTTGCACAAGCTGCAGCCATCGCCGGACTGCTTGTGCTGTTGATCGGACCACTCTATTGGGCATTTACACCGATCACCTACGGCTTGAACAGCATGACCCCGGCAGCAGGACCTGACAGCAGCGAAAGCCGCGGAGGCGGAGGCATGGGCCCAGATGGAGCTGGAGCTGGAGGCGGAGGCGGCAGAAACAGTACCTCCGGTGTGAACAAGACTCTGCTGGCCTACCTGAAGGAGCATAATACCGGCGAGAAGTATCTGTTCGCAGCTATGGATTACGGAACGGCAGGCCCTTACATTATCGACGAAGGTGAATCGGTTGTGATCCTGAACGGGTTCAACAGTTCGGATGTGCCTTATACGACCGATACCCTGAAGGCGCTGGTAGAGAGCGGCAAAGTGAAATACTTCCTCGTTACCAGCGGCGGTATGGGCGGCGGACGCGGCGGCAATTCCGAAATCACGAGCTGGATTACCGAGAACGGTACAGAGGTGCCGTCAGCCGATTGGCAAGATACAGTTACAGGCAGCAATGGCGGAACCTTGTACGAGATTACCCTGGACTAATTCTGTTTGCCGGATATACATGAAGCGCGCCGCATTATTTGTCCGGCGCGCTTCATCACTACAATTTGAGGAGGAGCTGCTCATGGGCTACAACGTGCGCTATTCCATAATTATACCGATGTTTAATGAAGAGGCAGTGATTCAGGAGACATACCGCCGGATCAAAAAAGTGATGGGAACGACAGGTGAGCCGTATGAACTGCTCTTCGTCAATGACGGCAGTACTGACAACTGTGCGCAAATGATTGAAGAATACAGCTACTGGGATGAAAGTGTGAAGCTGATCGACCTTTCGCGGAATTTCGGGCATCAGATCGCGATAACCGCGGGTATGGATTATGCACTGGGCGATGCGGTGGTCATTATCGACGCCGATTTGCAGGACCCGCCGGAGCTGATTCTGGACATGATCACAGAATGGAAGCAAGGTTATGAGGTTGTATACGCCAAGCGCATCAAACGCCGCGGGGAGTCCTTGTTCAAAAAGTGGACGGCAAGCGCCTTTTACAGAGTGCTGCGCTACTCAACGGACATCTCGATCCCGGTGGATACCGGAGATTTCCGGCTCATTGACCGCAAGGTTTGCGATGAGCTGAAACGTCTGCCGGAGAAAAACCGTTTTGTACGCGGCCTCGTCAGCTGGGTAGGCTTTCGTCAAAAGGCGATCGAATATGAACGCGATGAACGGCTCGCGGGAGAAACCAAATATCCCCTCAAGCGGATGCTCAAGCTGTCTCTGGACGGCATCACATCCTTTTCCTACAAACCGCTGAAGCTGGCGGGCTACTTGGGAGCGTTGCTGTCCGCATCCGGGTTTCTCTACCTTATGTATGTGCTGTATCTGGTACTCTTTACGGACGAAGCCGTTAAGGGCTGGGCGTCGATGATCGGGATTACCTTGACCTTCAACGGATTTGTTCTTATTATGCTGGGCATTCTCGGTGAATATGTCGGCCGGATTTATGATGAGTCCAAGGGCCGTCCACTCTATATCGTCCAGGAGTTCTATGGCGGCAAACAGCAGCAGGATGTGCGGGAGCGCAGAATGGCTCCTCTTAACAAATAACGAAGGGAGCGATCCAACGTGAAAATCAGAAAAGCTGTGATTCCCGCCGCCGGTCTGGGCACGCGCTTCCTGCCGGCTACCAAGGCCCAGCCGAAGGAAATGCTGCCCATCGTGGATAAGCCGGCGATTCAATACATCGTAGAGGAAGCGGTCCGCTCCGGTATTGAGAGTATTATTATCGTAACCGGCCGTAACAAAAAATCGATTGAGGATCATTTTGACAAATCGGTGGAGCTGGAGCAGACCTTGCTGGAGAAAGGAAAACTGGACCTGCTCCGCGAGGTGCAGGGAATCAGCGAGCTGGCAAGCATTCATTACATCCGGCAAAAAGAACCGCTGGGGCTGGGTCATGCCATTCATTGTGCAGAGCAATTTATCGGAGATGAGCCGTTCGCGGTGCTGCTCGGTGATGACATTATGGTGTCCGAGCCCCCGGCACTCTCGCAGATGATGAAGTTGTATGAGCAGGCGGAGAAGATGATTGTCGGTGTTCAAAGGGTGCCAAGGCAGGAAGTCAGCAAATACGGGATCATTGCTTCAGGAGGTTCCATAGACGGTGTACATGCCGTAAGCGGATTGGTGGAGAAGCCTGTGCCGCAGGCCGCGCCTTCGGAATATGCGATTATGGGCCGGTACATTTTGCAGCCTTCGATCTTTTCGGTGCTGGCTAGACTTGAGCGCGGAGCTGGCGGTGAATATCAACTGACGGATGCTTTGCATGAAGTGTGCCGGAATGAAGGGCTGCTGGCCCTGGATCTGCAGGGCAAACGTTATGATATTGGCGACAAGTTCGGGTACATTCAGGCCACGCTGGAAATAGGGCTGCAGAGGGAAGCGTTGCGGCCGCAGCTCCTGCCGTATTTACGCAAGCTGCTCGGCAGCCTGGAGGGCAGTGAGGAAGCTCAGGCTGTATTGGGGAGTACGGCAGCAGGCAGAAGCAGCCGCATCCTTTGATGCTGAAGCCGGGGCAAACATCAGGCAGACTCAGTGTAAACTTAAAAGGCTGTTCCGGATAATGAGTGGCGTACAGCCATCATAATTTGGAGCAGCTTTTTGTGCAGGCCCGCCAATCGAAACTGTACATGTTACAAATTTAGAGTTGTCACGTGTGCCCTTTGCTGCTAAAGAAAAGTGGATCGTTGCCCCCGCTATCACGTCGCAGTATAGAGAACGGGCAGGTGATCCGCATGAAGGTTATTATTTGAACGCTTGAGTGAACGTAGTTGTATTTACTACAGCTATTTGGTGCGTTAAGGGCCGATTTTAGAGTATAAGTGTATTGGGTACAATTAAAAATTGTGAACCGTGGCGGTTCAGTGGAATTTCGTGAAAATAAATGTACGGAGTGCAGCTACCTCTTCGTAGGCCGCTAAACGTGAAAAAATAGCTGTACAAACTGCAATTATCGGCTGAAAAAGGCCAACCGCAATCGCGGCTGGCCTCGATCCAGCTAAGAGAGGGACTCTTGAAGCGAAGTATCCGCCCGGAGTCCCTCTCGTATGAATATAATTATGCCTTCAGCAGATCATGATCGACATATCTTGCACCGTTCAATTCACTAATGACATTAATGGCGACCTTCGCGCCGTCACCTGCGGTAATAATAGCGTGCACGCTTACTCCGGCAACGGTTCCGGCGGCCCAGATGCCTTCGATATTTGTTTTGCCTTCGGCGTTGACGGCTACCACGGTCTTGATTCTTGGCTCCGTGCCATCCTTGGTTTCCACACCGGCTTTAGCAGCCAAATCGGTCAGGACGCCTGTAGCCAGAATCACATGTTTCGCTTCATAAGTGGCACCGCTCTCGCTTTCAATGACAAAACCTTCACTGCCAGCGGTAAGACCGACAGCTTGATCAGCCACTAATTCCGCTCCGAATTTGACGGCTTGCTTGTGTCCGGTTTCCACGAGGTCGGGACCGCCGATTTCGGAGATTCCATAAAAATTCTCATACCACCCTCTGCGGGTCATTCCTTTGTCATTGTCAATCAGCAGCGTTTTTTTGCCCGCTTTGGCGGCGAACAGGGCTGCACTGGCACCGGCTGGCCCGGCTCCGATCACGGCGATTTCGTACATGAATTCGACCTCCTAAAAGTTTTGTGAGCATAACATCCTTGAATCGACTTCGTACAAAACTCACTTCGAAAGCATAGACTTAAGTTTTGTGAGCATAGCATCCTTGAATCGACTTCGTACAAAACTCACTTCGAAAGCATAAGCTTAAGTTTTGTGAGCATAGCATCCTTTTCACACACTATTATAACGTTAATTACACTACATAAGCTAATCCGGCAAGCATGGAAGAGTGACTTTAAAGACAGTGCCTCCACCGAGAGTACTCTCCACGCTGATGTTCCCGTTATGTGCATCCACAATAGACTTTGTAATGGACAATCCAAGGCCCGAACCGCCGTATTTGCGCGTGCGCGAGGAATCGCTGCGGTAGAACCGGTCGAACACATGGGGGAGATGGTCAGCAGAGATGCCGGAGCCGTTGTCCCTGACAGTCAGCGTTGCTTCGGTGTCCCGGGCGTGCAGGGAGATATGGATCGTCCCCTTGTCGGCATCCGTATGCTGCACGGCATTGTGGAACAAGTTGAGAATGACCTGTTTGATTTTGTCGGGATCATACATGCCACGGATGCCGTAAGAAATATCGAAAGTGACCTTGCGGTTCGCGGCCAGCACCAGGAGCTGCGGCTGCATCTCATCGATGACTTCACCCAGCAGCAGGTTCTTGACCCTTAGCTGAGGCGCGCCGTCCATACGGGCCAGCAGGAGCAAGTCTTCGACCAGCTTATTAATCCGTTTGGATTCACCATGCATGCTGTTCAGTGCGCCGTAAAGCTGGTCTTTATTATCCGCAGCTCCCCGCAGCAGCACCTCCAGGAAGCCGTGAATCGAAGTGAGGGGAGTCCGCAGCTCATGGGAAGCATCGGCGGCGAAACGCCGCATTTGTTCCTTAGCTTCACGTTCATTATGGAACGAAATTTCCAGACGCTCCAGCATCCCGTTGAAGGACTGGGACAGTTTGTCGATTTCTGTCTGTCCCTGGTTGACGGGGAAGCGTACGTCCAAATTGCCTGCGTCGATGATTTGCGCGGCTTCGCCCATATTGGATAAGGGAACCAGTGTTTTGCGCAGTGCAGGCAAATATAGGAACAGCCCGGCCAGTAAAGCAATTACCGCCAAGCCGGCGAAGATCATCAGCTGCTGCATGATTACATCTCTCAGCGGGCCGGTGACCACGCTCATTTGCAGCAGCATTTTGGGTGCACCCGGTTTGCGCAGATTCATGAACACGGCCAGGTGCTCACTGCCATCCTCAGCGGTTATCAGCCGGTATTCTCCCGTTTGTTTGTCCGTAGTATGTTTGAGCAGCTCATCATACTCTTTGTTCGTCATTCTTGGAGCGGCAGAATCGGAAAGCGTATCCTCCTGGAAATCCTTGAAGGTGCCGTCCGGGCTATAGATGGCGATAGTTGTATGGGCATCCAGCAGGAGAGGACGCCTCTCACCGCCCATCCGCTGCCCGTCCGGGCTGGTGTCCTGGTTCTCCCCGGGTGCTGCGTTACCGCCGCTCGTGGCGGGGCTGGCACCAGGCAGTTCCGGTTTAACCATCCCTGGTGTGCCTGTTGTCCAAGAAGGGTCTGAAGCGCCTGAAATACTCAAGTCAGCCGGAGTACTGTTCTCGGAATTGAGAAACGTAAAATAGAACTCACGCGGCACGGACCGCAGCTGCGTTTCCATGGATTCCGCCCGGTTGGTGTAGATGAAGTTCCGCATCAGCACATACTGCAGCACACCGATCAGCAGCAGCAGCACGGACAAAATGATGAGCGAGATGGCCAGCAGCTGCTTGCGCAGGGAACGCGGAGACGGTAGCCTGCTGATGAAGCCCGAGAGGCGGGCAATCATACCAGGTCCACGCGGTATCCTGCGCCGCGCAGCGTGCGGATAATCTTATGCTCTTTATCGCCAAGCTTCTCGCGGAGAGAACGGATATAGACCTCCACGATATTTTCCTCTCCGCCAAAATCATATCCCCATACCTTGTCCAGAATCATCGGCTTGCTCAGTACCAGGCCATGATTGATGACCAGGTATTGCAGCAGCTCATATTCGGTAGGGGACAGCTCCAGAACCTCTTCCTTGTGGCGGATTTCCTTGCGGCGGCCGTCAATCCGGAAGGGGCCGCAGCGCACTTCCCCAAGCAATCCCGGGAACTGATTGCGCAGCCGGGCCTGGATCCGGGCCAGCAGCTCGTCGAAGCTGAACGGCTTGACCATATAGTCGTCAGCCCCGATGGACAGGCCCTTGACCCGGTCGTCCACTTCGTCTTTTGCAGTCAGCATGATGACCGCAATCTCCGCTTCTTCTGAACGCAGGTAACGGCAGACCTCAAAGCCGTCCATGCCCGGCATCATCACATCCAGAATGGCCACATGCGGTTTGAAATCGGCAGCAATTGCGATCGCGCTCACACCGTCAGGTGCAGTCATTACTTCAAACCCTTCGTTCATCAGACCCAGTTCCAGAAACTGCAGGATATGAGGCTCGTCATCTACGAGCAGTAGTCGCACGCCTTGGGCAGCTTTCATGAGTAGTACCTCCGTTTACAGTAAAAGATAGTTCATTATGACACATTACGTTGAACGTTTGCTGAAAGAAGCGTCTGCTTAAGTTCAATATCAGATTAGAATTTTTAGTTCATGGTTAATCATTCTGGTTAATCTAATAATAAGAAATACAAGTGTTATTAATAAGGAATGTAATTACAATTTAAGGTTTTTGGAATTCAATAAAGGGTTTTGACGGCGACTCTAGAACACTTTACAATAAGGATACAAACCCGGTTTTTGGAGAGCTTTTCTCATGAATCCGGCAACTTGTCCCGATATCAGGTGTCCCCTCGTTTGTTAACCTTATCCAAATTTCCTATCAAGCACATTTCTTTCATTTTACTTCTTGCTGGTTCACTTCTTTTTGAATTCTATCTTGGGTCTATTTCGCACCACCAAACTTCATTCAACCTTATTTATTACATGCTTTACTACCCATATGTCAAGGAGGCTCTTCCATGAAGAAAAAAGAAATGGTAGCCATGCTATTGGCGGGAGGCCAAGGGAAAAGGTTGAAGGGATTGACCAAAACGCTTGCCAAGCCCGCTGTTTATTTTGGGGGAACTTACAGAATCATCGACTTCCCCTTAAGCAATTGCTCCAATTCAGGTATTGATACAGTTGGCGTGCTCACTCAATATGAGCCGCTTGTACTGCATTCATACATTGGGGTAGGAAGTGACTGGGATTTGAACCGTAAGGATGGCGGTGTATTTGTATTGCCGCCGCATGAACGGGAGAATGGAAGCAGCTGGTACCGGGGAACGGCTGATGCAATTTACCGCAATCTAAAATTTGTTGATCAATTTGATCCGGAGCATGTGCTTATACTTTCCGGTGACCATATTTACAAAATGGATTACAATGCTATGCTGCAATACCACAAATCTAGAAACGCCGACTGCACCATCTCGGTCATTGATGTTCCGCTCGAGGAGGCCAGCCGCTTTGGCATTCTCAACACAGATGAAGATCTGAAGATTTATGAGTTTGACGAGAAGCCGGTGAAGCCGAAGAGCACGCTGGCGTCGATGGGCGTTTATATTTTCAAATGGGAGGTTCTCCGCAAGCATCTGCTGGAAGACGGGGAGAACGCAGACTCCTCCCATGATTTCGGCAAAGATATTATTCCTCTGATGCTGGAGGATGATAAATCCCTTTTTGCCTATCCATTTGAAGGCTACTGGAGAGATGTAGGTACAGTGGCCAGCCTGTGGGAGGCCAATATGGATTTGTTAAGCGATCATCCGCCGCTGAATCTGAATGATCCCAATTGGCGCATTTTCACCCGCAATCCGAATCAGCCGGCACAATATGTAGCTCCAGGAGCGAAGGTATCGAGCTGCATTATTAATGAGGGCTGCATCGTGTACGGAGAGGTGAAGCATTCGGTGCTCTTTTACGGTGTGGAAGTGGGAGAAGGCAGTGTCATTACCGACTCCGTCATTATGCCCAAGGTCAAGATCGGCAAGAATGTACGGATCCATAAGGCTATCATCAGCGAAAATACGGTAATCGAGGATTATATGGAGATCGGAGTCGATCGGGAGAATGAGGACGAAATCCTGCTGATCGATAATCGGAGCAAGAAACGTAAATCAGTTGCAGCCAAAACCATATAACCATTAGAGGACGGTGAACCGGGATGAAAAAGCTTATGGGTGTAATCAATCTTGATCATGAACTGGATAAATTAAATGAGTTGACCTATTTCCGCTGCGGTGCTGCCGTGCCTTTCGCCAGCCGCTACCGGCTGATCGATTTCGTTCTTTCCAATATGATGCGGGCGGAGCTGGAAAGCGTTGGACTGTTTGTCCGCCGTAAATACCGTTCGCTGATGGACCATCTCGGCGACGGCAAGTCCTGGGATATGAACCGCAAGCACGGAGGACTGTTTATTCTGCCGCCCGACTGGAATGATCCGACAGACACCTCGCTTGGGGATTTGCAGCATTATCATAACAATCTGGATTTCTTCAAACGGGCCTCAGCCAAATATATTGTGTTCTCCGGCAGTCAGCATATCAACACTGTGGATTTCCAGGAGGTGTTCCAATACCATCTGGAGAAGGGCGCGGATGTAACGCTTGTCTACAAAACGATAGACCAGCTGCAGCCAGAGCATGATCCCTGCTTGCGTGTTGAGGTAGACGAAGAGAATGCGGTTACGAATATTCATCATGAGAAGGACCATCACAATGTGTATCTGGATATCTTTATCATGGAGAAAAAAATGTTCCTGGAGCAGGTAGAACATTGCATCGCCCATGGCGAGAGTTTCTTCTTCCGCGATGTGATCCAGAAGAACCGGCACAAATTCAAAATTGCCGCCTACGAGTACAAAGGTTATCATGCAGTGATCAATTCGCTGGAAAGCTATTACAAAAATAGTCTGGAGCTGCTCCGCCAGGACAATTATTTCAGCCTGTTCAAGGAGAATCCGGTGCAGACCAAGATTAAATATGAAGCGCCAACCCGTTATCTGGACAGCGCAGAGGTGAGCAACTCCCTGGTGGCCAACGGCTGTATCATTGCCGGAACTGTGGAGAACAGCGTGATCTTCCGGGGCGTGCAGATCAAGGAAGGCGCCCGAATCATCAATTCTGTCATCATGCAGAAATGTGTAATTGAAGAAAATGCCGTGATTGAAAATGTCATTATGGATAAAGATGTGCACTTAAGCAGAGACCGGATTCTGGTTGGAGATAACAAACGTCCATTTGTTATAGCCAAGAGCAGCAAAATTTAACCTCAGGATCAGATGAACCGGGCAGCACCCCGTTCAGCTGATCCTGAGTTTTCATAAATATGCCATTCACAAAATAAGGATCTGTCAGGAGGAACCCGCTGTTGTTCAACGATAAAGAAACCTTTAAACAAGCGTTCCGCGAGGCACTCATCAGGAAATTGGGCAAGCCGCTTGAAGAAGCTTCGAATGCTGATGTGTATAACATCATCGGCAATATGATCCGTGAGAATGCAGGCAAAAACTGGGCAG
Organism: Paenibacillus sp. IHBB 3054; assembly: GCF_051594305.1. Classification (NCBI taxonomy): domain Bacteria; kingdom Bacillati; phylum Bacillota; class Bacilli; order Caryophanales; family Paenibacillaceae; genus Paenibacillus; species Paenibacillus sp. IHBB 3054. Next base: position 70,263 of record NZ_JBOFBG010000017.1, read on the forward strand.
ATACCAACCAGAAGTATAAGGTTGATAAGGAAAAGCAGGTCTACTATTTTTCCATGGAATTTCTGATTGGCAGGCTTCTGGGCAATAATCTGCTCAACATGGGCGTGCTGGAGGTAGTACGCGAAGGACTTGCAGAACTGGGCTTTTGTCTTCAGGATATTGAAGAGGAAGAAGCAGATGCAGGCCTTGGTAACGGAGGTCTGGGGCGTTTGGCTGCCTGTTTCATGGATTCGCTGGCTTCCCTGCAGTATGCAGGGCATGGCTGCGGCATCCGTTATAAATACGGCCTGTTTGAGCAAAAGATTGTTGACGGATATCAGGTGGAGCTGCCCGATTATTGGCTGCAGAACGATAATGTGTGGGAATTGCGCCGGGAAGACAAGCAGGTGGAAGTGCGGTTCTGGGGACATGTGGAGACCAGTGAGGAGAACGGTGAGCTGGCCTTCGAGCATAAAGAATATGAAGCGGTGCGGGCGGTTCCTTATGATATTCCGATTATTGGCGCGGACCGCAAGCATGTGAATACACTGCGGAACTGGAGTGCCGAATCGATCAACCCGTCTTCGCGAATAACCGGCTCCCTGGCTGGAACGGATTATCACAAGTTTCTGGAATACAAACGTTCGGTGGAATCCATTTCGGAATTCCTGTACCCGGATGATTCACAGTATGAAGGCAAGCTGCTCCGTCTGAAGCAGCAGTATTTCTTGTGCAGCGCAGGTCTGCAGAGCATTCTGCGGACGTACAGCAAGACGGGCCTGCCGATTGAACTGCTCCCAGACAAAGTGGCTCTGCATATCAATGATACGCATCCAACGCTGGTTATCCCTGAGCTGATGCGGATTCTGATGGATGAACACGGCATCGGCTGGGATCAGGCCTGGAGCATGACGACACGGATGGTGTCTTATACCAACCATACCATTCTCAGCGAGGCGCTGGAAAAATGGCCGATGGGGATGGTCCGGGAGCTGCTACCGCGTATTTTCCTCATTATTGAGGAAATCAATGCACGGTTCTGCGGCGAGCTGATGAGCAAATATCCCGGCGATCAGGACCGGATCAACCAGATGGCAATTATTCATGATGATCAGGTGCGGATGGCCCATCTGGCGATAGTAGCCAGCCATAGCGTGAATGGAGTGGCTGCGCTGCATACGGAGATTTTGCAGAAACGCGAGATGCGGCTGTTCAATGAGATGTATCCGCACCGTTTCAATAACAAGACGAACGGCATCACGCACCGCCGCTGGCTGCTGCATGCCAATCCCGAGCTGGCCGGATTGATCAATGATTCCATTGGCACACGCTGGATTCACCATCCGCAGGAGATGATCGGGCTAATTAAATATTGTGAGGATGCTTCATTCCAGGAGCAGGTGGCCGGCATCAAACGCCGCAACAAGCAGCGCCTGGCGGAATACATTGGCAAGAAGCATGGAGTGCAGGTAGACCCGGATTCCATCTTCGATGTACAGGTCAAACGGCTGCATGCCTACAAACGCCAGCTGCTGAACATCCTGCATATTATGCATATGTATAATCAGCTTAAAGACAATCCTTCTATGGACATGGTGCCGCGCACCTTTATATTCGGGGCCAAGGCCGCACCTAGCTATCATTTGGCCAAACGGATTATTAAACTGATTAATACTGTGGCTGATGTCGTCAACAAGGATCCGGATATCAAAGGCAAGATCCGCATCTTTTTCCTGGAGAATTATTCGGTCTCTTTGGCGGAGAAGATTATTCCCGCAGCCGATGTAAGCGAACAAATCTCTACAGCAAGCAAGGAGGCTTCCGGCACCGGCAACATGAAGTTTATGATGAACGGTGCGCTGACCATCGGCACGATGGACGGGGCCAACGTGGAAATGCACGAAATGCTGGGTGACAACAACATGTTCCTGTTCGGACTGCGGGCAGAGCAGGTGCTGGATTACTACCAGTATGGGGGCTATCATTCCCGTGATATCTATAATGGCGATGGACGAGTCAAGGAAGTGCTGGATCAGCTCATCACACCGGGGCCAATCTGCTGCCATACCCAGGAGTTCGATTCGCTCTATCAGTCACTGCTCGACAATAATGATGAATTTTTTGTGCTTAAGGATTTTGCCAGCTATGTGGAGACCCATGTCAAAATCGATCTCGCCTACCGCAACCAGAAGGAATGGCTGAAAAAGTCGATTATCAATATCGGCCATTCCGGCAAATTTTCCAGTGACAACACGATCAGCCGCTATGCCTCCGAAATCTGGAATATTAGTCCGGTCCGGCAGTAATCGGGCGTTGTCCTCAGCATAAGAATGATCAACAGCAAAAAGGCCGCCACAAACGCAGGTACTCCTGCGAATGTGGCGGCCTTTTACATGCAGCCGGGAAAATTAGATTACGTCCGAAACCATAGCCGCGAACCGCTCCAGGAAGCGGCGTTCCTCATCATCGAAGCGGTGCTTGAGCGGGCTGTCGATATCCAGCACACCTAGCAGCCGGTCCTCCTTAATCAGCGGCACGACGATTTCGCTGTTCGAAGCGGCATCACAGGCAATATGTCCCGGGAAGGCATGAACATCATCCACGACGAGCGTCCGGCGTTCGCTTGCGGCCGTTCCGCATACTCCGCGGCCCAGTGGAATACGGATACAGGCAGGCAGTCCCTGAAAGGGTCCAAGCACAAGCTCCTTGCCGTCAAATAAATAGAAACCGGCCCAATTGGTATCCGGTAGAGAGAACTTAAGCAGTGCCGAGGCATTCGCCAGATTGGCAACGGCATTTGGCTCCCCTTCCATCAGCGCTCCCAGCTGGGATAGAACCGCTTCAAAACGCTCGCTGCGCGTTCCGTCGTAGGGCATAGCCTGAAACATGAAGCATCACCTTCCTGTACCTTGAGTCAGTATGAATCCATAACTGTAACTAACAACATAGTACAGCAACGTTCAATACGTCAAGCATTACCGGATTTATGCAGATTGCAGAGCTCACACCCTTACCGTAACAGTCCCTCGTGTTTCCACAAGCCATCACTAGGGTAATGCTTTTATAAGAATAAGCAGTGATTGAATTTACTAAAATTGGAGGCTTTTGGCCGGAAGGAGTGGAATATGCGCGCCGATGTACAGAACTTGTTCGTAGGAATCCATATGCTTTATTTTGCACATGAGAGGGACCTTACAGTATCAGAAATGCAGCCGGAACTCGAGAATTTGGGATACCGGGTCGCGGAACGTGAAGTGAAGCAGGAACTGGAACGGCTCTCCCAGGAGAACTTCCTGACTGCCCATGGCGAGGGGTTCAGTATTACCGGGACGGGTATTGAAGAATTCAAGGCGATTCAGGAAAAGCTCCAGGTTCTCTGCACCGAGGTGCTTAAGCCGGTCAAGGCAGCAGGGGCCTCAGGGTAATCCTGGAGATTATGCCGGTTTTCACTATACAACAGCATGAGCGAACATTATGCACAAAAACAAACGTCTGCATCAGGGTGGGATCAAGCCGCCCCGGTAAAGGCGTTTTTCAAACGATTTCTCACTGAAACGGTACCGTCCCGGTTAAGGACAGTACCGTTTCTATATGTGAAATTTATGTTTCTATTCAGGACATCCTTACATATGTTGTATACTTATAAGGTTGGAAGGGGACGAGAGCGTTGTACGTGTGCAATGGGATGGTACCGGCTTTGAGCGGTGAAAGAGTGGAACTGCGTGTTATGACCGAAGATCATGCCGCCGCATTATATGACCTCTGGTGTCATCCTGAGGTAGCGCCCTGGCTGGACATGCCCCCTCTGTCTTCGGCTGCTGATGCAGAGCATCTGATTGGATTACTCCGGCAAATGGCGCGGGAAGAAGAGAGTCTGCGCTGGAGCATCATAGGACCGGAGGGTGACGTAATCGGCAGCTGCGGCTATAACTACTGGCAGCTGCCGGGAGCGTACCGGGGAGAAATCGGCTGTGAGCTGTCACCGCCCCATTGGGGGCAGGGATATATGCAGGAAGCGCTGGAGCTTGTACTGGATTTCGGCTTCGGCACCATGGGGCTGAACCGGATTGAAGTATTGTGCCATCCGGACAATGTCCGGGCGCAGAGGCTGTTTTCAGCACTGGACTTCCGGCAGGAGGGGCTGCTGCGGGAATACCGTCATACGTCCTCAGGCTTTCAGGACGTTATTTTGTATGCGCTGCTGCGCAGTGAGGCCAGACGCTAATATATAGAGAGAGGATTTGGATTCATTGAAGTCTCCAGGAGAAACAGAACGCAAGCTTATCTTGATAGGGGTGCTGCTGGCTACGTTTTTGGCAGCAATTGAAGGAACAGTAACCGGACCGGCCGGACCGGCGATTGTTGGGGATTTCCAGGGGATGCAGTGGCTGAGCTGGATATTTACCGCCTATCTGCTGGCCATGGCGGTCACGACCCCGATATTTGGCAAGCTGAGCGATCTGATTGGCCGCAAGCCTGTGTTCATCGGTGGAGCTGTGGTATTCTTGCTCGGCTCGCTGCTGTGCGGCATATCGCAGAGCATGGAACAGCTTATTATATTCCGCGGCATCCAAGGAATCGGAGCGGGAGCACTGATTCCGATGACCTTTACGATAATCGGTGACATCTACAGCATTAAAGAACGGGCAAAAACACAAGGGCTGCTGAGTTCGGTATGGGGGATCTCCTCTCTGGTTGGACCGCTGCTCGGCGGCTATGTTGTTGATTACTTAAGCTGGCGCTGGGTGTTTGTGTTTAATCTGCCTTTTGGCCTGTTATCGATTATATTTATTTCCCGCTATCTGAAGGAAGAACGGGTAAGACGCAAGACGAAGATTGATGTAGCCGGTGTGCTGCTGTTCGCGGCAGGGATGGGCGCGCTGCTCTTCGGACTGACGACAGGAGGGCAGAATCTGCCCTGGACGTCTCCGCTGCTGCTGGCGATATTGGGGGCGGCAATTCTGCTGCTGGTAGTATTTCTGTTTGTGGAGCGCCGTGCTCCTGAACCGATGCTGCCGCTCACGCTGTTCTCTGTTCGTAATATTGCTGTATCCACCGGGGCCAATCTGCTGGTCAGTACCTTGATCATTGGCTTGTCCACCTATGTACCGCTGTGGGTTCAAGGAGTGTTCGGAAAAAGTGCAGCCCTCTCAGGCCTGCTGCTCGCTCCGATGTCGGTAGGCTGGATGCTGGGCTCCATTGCCGGAGGACGGATGATCCTGCGCTCCGGCTCCCGCCGGACGGGCATGCTTGGTCTGGCGCTGATTTCCATAGGGGCCATCGGCCTTGCGTTTATGAACGGGGATTCCTCACAGTTGCTGCTTCTATGTCTTATGCTGTTCTGCGGAGTCGGGTTTGGCTATGCCTCTACCGTCTTTACCATTATCGCCCAGTCCTCTGTGGAGCATGAGCAGCGCGGGGCCTCAACGGCACTCAATACGTTTACCCGTTCACTCGGGCAGACGGTTGGGGTGGCAATTTTCGGTTCCTGGCTGAACCTTACGATTGACAGACGGCTGGCGGAGCAGCCCGGCAGTGCAGTTACAGGGGATGACATCAATACACTGCTTAATCCGCATGGCGGCAGCACACTGACCGGGGAGGCCTGGAGCAGTCTGCATGGTGCGCTGGAAGGCGGCCTGCATTCACTTTTTGTTGTGATGGCGGCATTCGCAGTTTTGTCCCTGATTATTTCTTCGGGTCTGCGGAGTGGTGTTCCTTCCATTGCAGAGGAGAATCCGGTGCTCAAGAAGGCTTAGTGAATAACACTTGTGTCAGAACCCTTCTATTGCTGCAAGAAAAAAGAAACGGCTGAGTCATCCTTAACAGGACGGCTCAGCCGTTTCTACTTGATCTAGAGCACTACTAAAAAGTGAATAGATTCACAATCTCGTCGGCCCGAACCCTATTTGCGTGGGAGCGGGGAGAGTTTCTCAGCCTGCAGACCCATCTTCTTCAAAAGAATAATCATTTGTTCCTTCTCTTCATCACTCAGGCCACTAAAAGCGAGGTGCAGACGCTCCGAATACTTCGGATACATTTCGTTCATCAGATGTTCGCCTTCCGAAGTCAGCTCGGCGAAAATAACCCGGCGGTCGTTTGCGCAAGGCTTGCGCTGCAGGTAGCCGCGTTCCTCGAGCTTGTCGATCACGTAAGTAACATTTCCGCTCTGCAAGAGCAGTTTGGCGCCGATCTGCTGAATGGGTTGTGGCCCCTTATAGTAGAGGACCTCCATAACAGCAAAAGCAGTAGGATTGAAACCTTCAATCTTGCTTCCGGTAACGGCATGCTCGTTGATGCTCTTGAAAGACTTGGCAAAAACCCGGTACAAATGCAATGTCAGTTGAGTATCGCGTTCATAGGATTGTATCATGCTTCTCCACCCTCTATCGTTAATCGTTCGGGTTGCCCCGTACGGTACTAAATCATGGCTTGAATTACACGGTTTAGCCGTGCAATGACTTGATATAGCTTTACAATACGTCAAACATTGGATCAAGAACATGTGATTTGTCACAATGAGCACACTTTTAATTATTAAAAATCAAACATTTTTTTTAGAGCGCGCAAAAGGTGCATATTGAATTGGTTTTTTGGTGTACGTCTCCGGCAGGAGGGCATTTTCAGCCTCTGGCGCAGCGGAGATTTACTCCCGGGGATTGATGAACAAACCTTTGGTTTCCCTTACTATAAATTACAAAGAAGCAAAGATTAGCATGGGGAGTGTTGCCTGATCATTGTGTAATCTGGGGATCTTTCCTTAAGCCGGAGAGGTCTCTTTCCGCACTTCGGGGAAGTAATGTTTGATGATTCTTCCCATTTGTCCGTATAATGGATAAAAAAGAACGGCAATAGCAGCCGGGACACTTGTGAATTGACACTTAGGAGATGGAAGCCGTATGAAAGAGACAGAGTTTGAAGATGAGTCTGCAGAGGGGTTCAGAGCTGAGGGCGAATGGGAAGAGGAAGATATTGTGCTCGATGTTTCCATTGAGGAAGCCGGTTACGAAGCGGGCGACAAACGGATTTCAGATGTTTCTTTCCAGGTGCGGCGCGGCCAGCTGCTGGGATTGATCGGACCAAACGGAGCAGGGAAAAGCACCACCATCAAGACGCTGCTCGGCTTGTTGAAATATGCCAAGGCTAAAGTGATTATCGGCGGAGAGAGTCAATCGTATGCATACGTGCCGGAACAGCCGGTATTTTACGAGGACCTGACACTGTGGGAGCATCTCGATTTGGCAGCTGCTGCCTATGGTTTGAGCTATGAAACCTTTGTGGCCACCGCCGAGAAGCTTCTGGTGCAGTTCGGTATGGGAAATGTGCGGGATGACCTGCCTGCAGGCTTCTCCAAAGGTATGAAGCAAAAGATGATGCTGATGCTTGGCTTCCTGGTCCAGCCCGATGTCTACATTGTGGACGAGCCGTTTATCGGGCTTGACCCCCGTGCCACGAAGGATTTCCTGCGTCTCCTGGAGGCCGAGCGGAAGCGCGGTGCGGGCGTTCTGATGTCCACGCATGTACTGGATACTGCGGAGAAAATCTGCGACAGCTTCGTACTGATCTCCAGCGGGGAAGTAACAGCAACAGGCACTTTGGAGGAAATCCGCGACATTGCCGGATTGCCGGAGGGGTCGTTGTTTGATTGCTTCGACGAATTGACATGAGCAGTCAGGAACAGGCTGTTCTAAACCCTAAAACTTCCGGCAAAAAAGCCGGGTATGCTTTTCCTACGGCTCCGCAGCTGTTCCGGCGGCGCCTGATCTCCCATTGGCGTGAGCAATCGGCGATTATCCGTACGGCGGCCGACTGGACGGTCCTGCTCTACCTCGTTATTCCCGGCGGCCTGCTGGGCGGACGGTTCTATTTCGGGTTCTGGAGCGGGGAAATGCCAACATGGACGACCGCGACCCCCTTTATGCTGCTTCCGCTGCTGCTGGCGGCTCTAATTGCTACCGGAGGTATGGTGCTGCTGCTCCAGGAAGGGGATTCGTTGTTTCTCAGGCAGCGGCAAAACTGGATCAGAAGCATTATGCTGCGGGGGCTTCTGTATAGTCTTACCGTAACTGCCCTCAAGATGGCTGCGGTATTTGCTATTCTGCTGCCCTTCATCGTCCGGGGGTACGGACTCAGCGGGGCAGCTGCCGTATCGCTTCTTGCAATGACCATAACCTGCAGCTGGTGCGTCAAACTGCTGGGACACCTTGTTAAAGTACAGCGCCAGGGCTTCCGCCGCTGGCTATGGCTCATTCCGGCCGTGACTGTCCCCTGTGCCGCTTATGTCAGGGCTGCTATTTATTGGGACAGCCAGCCCTTGCTGCTGCTGGCAGCCGGTGCCGTATATGGTGCTGTGGTTGTATGGGCCATACGCTTCCGCTTGCGGCTGCACGCAACCTTTATGAGCGATGTGCGGGAAGACTACAAGCAGCGGATGAGAATTGCCGGTTTATTGCTGCGCGGCGTGCTTGATAAACCGCGCCCCACACGCTATAAACCATGGATTTTCCGCAAATCTGAGCCGCTCCTGGCTTCGAAGCAGCCGGAGAGCCGCTTCGCGGCGGCAGGCATTAAAGCACTTGTGCGCAATCCGGCACACCTGAAGCTCTATTTTGCGTTCATGGGCGTTTCCATGATAGCTATTTTTATCGTTCCAGGGGTTTTGAAATGGGGGTTGCTCATTATTCTGGCGTTATTAATGGCCTACTGGCTGACTTCTTTCTGGTTATTGTTTGCAGGGGACGACTATATCGGGATCCTGCCCTTTACCAAAGCTCAGAAAGCCGATGCCGGTTCCGCAGCAATACCGATTCTGCTAGTTCCATATACAGCAATCTGTTCTGGTGTGGTGTGCATTCCTTTGTATGGATGGTGGGGGCTGCTGCTGTTTATTCCACTCGGTTATTTAATCGGGGTTTTCATTGCCAGAATGTTCAGCACGATGCGGTTTCAGAGATAGGTGCTGCAGACCCGATAAATACAAAACAGCGTTACTTGCGGACTTACGCAAGTAACGCTGTTTTTAAATGTTCGCCCGGCATGGGCGATAACTTGGCGGGTTTAGTAGTCCTAGTCGGTGGACGCCCCCTTGCTTCTAATGCTGTCCAGCTGCATGTTTGCCCGCTGTGTAACCTGTGGAGAAAGCAGCGGTAATATTGTAGCCGCCGGTATAACCGTGAATATCCAGCACCTCACCGCAGAAATAAAGTCCCTGCATAAGCTTAGACTCCATCGTCTTGGGATCGATTTCCTTCAGATTGACACCTCCGCCGGTAACAAAAGCTTCAGCCAGAGACCGGGTGCCGTGAACATAGACCGGCATCCGTTTCAGAAGGGCGGCCAGCGCTTGCAAGGCGCTTTTGGGAAGATGATGGCCGGTGATGTCTCCGTCCACCCCGGCTTTGGCCAGCAGCAGCGGAATGAGGCGCTCCGGAATCAAACCTTTCAAGGAATTGCGGATGGCCTTCTTAGGCTCCAATTCCAGCTTGTTCTGCAGCTGGGACTCCACCTCCTGCGGGTGATGGTCGGGAAAAAGGTCGATGGACAGCTCAACTGTGTCCGTTCCGGATTTGCGCTGGACCTGTCGCAGGAACTGGCTGCACCGCAGCGCAATCGGGCCGGACAGCCCGAAATGAGTGAAGATCATATCTCCCCGGTGGGAGATCACCCTCTTGCCTTTGGGATTCCAGACACTCAGCGTCACATCCCGCAAGGACAACCCCTGAATTTCCCCTGATTTGATCCATTCCTCCCTAGAAACAATGGGCACTTCCGTCGGGAACAGCTCCGTAATTGTATGTCCGGCGGTGATCGCCCAAGGATAGCCGTCCCCGGTGGAACCGGTCTGAGGCACAGATTTGCCTCCCGTGGCGATTACGACAGCGCCAGCGGCAACCCCCTTGCCTGATTTCAGGCGGATTCCTTCTACTTTACCGTCTCCGTACAGCACCTCCTGCACCGGGCTATCTGTCATAATCTGCACACCCAGGCTGCGAACTTTGCCGATTAGAGCGGAAACGACGCTGGAGGCCTTGTCCGACACGGGAAACATCCGCCCGTTGTCTTCCTCTTTCAGGGCGATGCCCAAATTTTCAAAGAAATCTACAATATCGCGATTATTAAAATGATCAAACGCGCTGTATAAAAAGCGGCCGTTGCCCGGGATATGGGCAATAAGCTCGGAAGTTTCCTTGACGTTGGTTACATTGCAGCGCCCACCGCCCGAGATTCCCAGCTTCCGGCCCAGCTTAGCCCCTTTATCAATCAATAATACGGAGGCGCCGTGCTCCGCGGCGGCCACGCTGGCCATCAGTCCGGAGGGGCCGCCTCCAATGACGATCACATCATAGTTGCTCATGAATCTGCTCCTTTACATGCTCAAGGTATAGCGAATTTCAGCATTTTCGGTGTTCTACTAACGGCATCATACCATTCCGGCCGCGGTGTAGCCAGACCTGTGGAACCCGCATGTGATTATCGTTGTCAGAAAAGCCCGGCTGTGCTTTAATCTAAGGGGAAAGGGTAATTTGTCCAACTTGGGGAGTGATTGCAATTTTAGATGCGGTAAAGGATATTTTATTGCAAATCTTATCTGCCAGTTCCTTTATATTTCTATTCCAATGGTGGCTGGACCAAAGCCACATAATACGCAGAAATCGGCAATTTCCGGATGATCAGGCTTTGCTGATTATTTGCTGTGCCATTAGCATTACCCTCTGCACCATTTTCTCAACAACATTATTCGGGGTTGTTTATTTGAATTTGGCTATATTGCCCGCTTATATCGGTATATTATATGGGAATTTCCGCTCCGGGATAAGCCTGGCTGCTTTTTTTATGCTCTGCACGGCTCTGTTTTCGGTACCACCGGGAATCGGCAATATGGTAGTTAATACTGGGGTTTTTATGTTTCCGCTATTGTTTAGCTTTGTCCGGCCTTTTAAGAAGGGAAAGATTGTTCAGAAGATAGGCATGCTATGGGCTATTCTGGCCCCCAGCATGCTCTTTATTGTGCTCATGCCCAAAATGAACGGCAGGAATATATATGAAACTCTTTCGGCAGATACCTTGCTGGTAACGGTATATCTGTTTATTGCCATTATGCTCGGCGGATTATTTATATTTTGCATCGAAACCGCTTGGGATAGGCTTCAAATCAAGGAGCAGATGAAGGGAATCTCCGAGAAATTCAAGCTGGAATCAGAGAAGCTTCAGCAAATTACCGACGCAGTACAGCTGAATATTATGTCGATGGATGACAGCGGGTATGTGACAGAACTTAACGAATTTATGCTCAAGCTGATTCATCGCCATTATCCTGAACTGACAAGGGAGACTATAATGTCCCAGCCTGCAGGCCAGCTTTTCAGAAAATATATTGACGAGCAGACCTATTCCCGGCTGGAGGACATCGTCCGCAGCAAACAGCGCACCAATGCCAAAATTAAATGTGCAACGAGTACATATCAAATTTATACGGAGCCTCTGCTGCGGGATTCCGGAATTCCTGGCGGCATTGTGATGATCGTTCAGGATCTGACCGAGGAGGCGAAGCTCCGCAGCGAGCTTGATAATGTAGAGCGGCTAACGCTGGTTGGACAGATGGCTGCAGGCATCACGCATGAGATCCGCAATCCCATGGCAGTCGTTCGCGGATTTCTCCAGCTTATGAGAGAGAAGAGTCCGGGAGAACTGGATTCATACTACCAGATCGTGATGGATGAGCTGGACCGGGCCAACGCCATCATCAATGACTTTCTGTCACTCGCACAGACCCGTGTATCGGATAAAGAAATGGTGCAGCTTCATCTTATAGTAGAAGAGCTGAGTCCTTTGATCTGGGCGGATGCCAATCTCCGGGGCCAGAGCATTGAACTCCGGCTAAACCCGTCATTGCCTCTGCTGATGCTGAATGTCAGGGAGATTAAGCAGCTTGTCCTTAATCTGGCCCGCAACGGGATGGAGGCCATGGACCCGAAGGGGGTGTTGACCTTGGAGACACGTGTGAATGAGGATAGAGTTGAGCTGATGATTAAGGACACTGGAGGCGGAATTTCAACAAGCCAGATTGAGAATTTATTTGTCCCCTTCTTCACAACAAAAAATCATGGAACCGGGCTCGGGTTATCGCTTTGTCTGAGTATTGCCGAGCGGCATAACGGAAAGATTGCGGTTGAATCGCAGGAGGGCGTGGGCACAGTGTTCACCGTATCTTTTCCTTTTGAGAAGGAAGAAAGTGCAGCAACGACTAGGCTGCTGAAGTGAACGTCCCTTGATAGAGGCACAAGTCACAGACGATGGGCTCCGCTGCAGCAGCAGGTCCCTCCCTTGCTTTCACAGAGTATGCATGTATAATAAAGTTAGTAAGTGCTGCTGTAATGCAGCCTGACCAAACACTTTATAAGGCAAAGGAGAGTGCAGAGGAATGTCCATGTCATTTAATCAATATATGAGAGATTCAATTCAGCCTATGCGTGATGACCTGACAAGTATCGGGTTCCAGGAGTTGTTGACTCCAGAAGAGGTGGAAACCACTCTTCCAACCGCAAAGGGGACGTCGCTCGTTGTCGTCAATTCTGTATGCGGCTGTGCAGCCGGCCAATGCCGTCCTGGTGTAGCCCAAGCTTTGCAGAACGAAATTCTGCCGGATCATCTGTTCACCGTGTTCGCCGGACAGGAGAAGGAAGCCACTGCTAAAGCACGTGAATACTTCGCTCCATATCCGCCTTCTTCACCATCTATCGCTTTGATGAAGGATGGAGAGCTTGTTCATTTTATTGAGCGTCATGGGGTAGAAGACCGTTCAGCTGCCGAAATTGCTGCTGAATTGAAGGAAGTATTCAACCGTTTGTGCCAGTAATAGCGGTTAATTCATAGGATCTCGCGGTGGCCGGCAATCCGGCTGCTGCGGGATTTTTTCAAAATATAATTTATATGTTCAAAGTGATGAAACGGGGTGTGGTTTGTGAGCTTGCAAGAAGAGATTATTGCTGCCCTCGGCGTAAAGCCGGCCATTGATGAAGAGGCAGAGGTACGGAGGCGTGTCGATTTTCTGAAAGCATATGTACGGCAGGCAGGAGCAAAAGGGCTGCTCATTGCGATCAGCGGCGGGGTCGACAGTGCGGTGGCAACAGGCCTGTGCAAACGGGCAACCGATGAGCTGACCGCAGAAGAAGGCAAGGAGTACATCACCCTTGGCGTATTCCAGCCTTACGGTGTTCAGGAGGATATCGAGCATAGCTACGCGGTGGCTGAAGCTTTTGAACTGACACATAAGGTTGAGACCAATATTGAAGAAGCTGTAAATGAGATCGCACTTGAGGTTGAACACAGCCTGAAAGCGCTGGACCAGCACCGTCACATTACACATCAGGGCAAAGGAAATGTGAAGGCGAGAACCCGCATGGTTATGCAGTACGCACTCTCCTTCGAGAATAATCTGCTGGTAGTGGGAACGGATCATGCTTCCGAGGCCATCACCGGGTTTTACACCAAATGGGGCGATGGCGCAGTCGATATTACACCGCTGAGCTCGCTGAACAAGCGCCAGGTACGCCAGCTTGCAGCCTATCTGGGAGTACCGGCGGATATCGTGACCAAAGCACCGACGGCCGGCCTCTGGCCCGGACAGACGGATGAAACCGAGCTGGGTATTACGTATGATGACAACAGCGACTATCTGGAGGGCAAACAGGTCAGCCCTGAGGTTGCCGGGAAACTGGAAGCGTATTACCGGAGAACGGCGCACAAGCGCAATGTAATACCGGGCATCTAGAAGGAGAGGTTTATACAAAAACCGCCGGAGATCTGAGTGCATACTCAGACTTTCCGGCGGTTTTGTGTGTAGTATTATATGATATGGCGGTCTTCCGTTGGCGGCGGGCCGGCGGTTATCCGGCCAGTACGCTGCGGATAAATTCGCGGGTAGCGTCGATCGCCTGTTCCAGCTGCGGAGTGGTCCCGGCAAAAGGATGGACACTGCCAAAGGTATGATTGCCCTCCGGAATTTGCACCCGCTCTATATCGGGCCGGAGGTTGACCAATTGCTCCGAGCCGCGGCGCAGCCGTTCGCTATCCTGGGTCCCCTGAATGAGGACAACGGGGAAAGCGGCAGTTTTCATTCGCTCCAGAAGATTGTAGCGCTCGGCTTGCCGCTCTAAATCTTCAATAATGACGGCATCGAGCGGCATTTGCTGACCCGTGCGGCCATTGAGTACATGAGTCCGGCCGCTTTGTTTCATTTCGCGTTTTTGTTCATCTGTGAACAGATCCAGATCGGTGATTCCGTTCCAGGAGATGACTCCGGCAATCTCCTCCGGGTGGTCCAGTGCGTAAAGCAGACAATCGCCGCCGCCGCGGCTGTGACCCAGCAGGAATAAGGGCAGGCTGCCAAATTTATGATGCTGGCTGAGATAGGAGAGCAGGATCTCCATGTCTTTGATCTCGCGGTTATAGGTATTGCGGGCGAACTTCTCAAGCTCGGTGAAATTCTGCAGATCCTCACCGATTCCCGCATGGGAGAAATTGAAGGAGATCACTTCATGCTCCTGGCTGAGCGCGGCTGCGAGGTAAGGGAACATTCCCCAATCCTTAAAGCCCTTGTACCCGTGGGCAATAACAATCAAACTATTGGCTTTGCCTTGAGCAGGAAAATGTGAGCAGCGCAGGACGGCATCTTCTCCGGCAGGCAATTGAAAATTGCGGTTCATGGTCGATTCCCCTCTCTTTAGCTTCAGAGATTATTATGTCTTCTTAATATAGAATTGAGATTCTGTGGTTAAGATTCATGATGAGGGAAGTAGCAGGATAGACTTCGGCGGTTTTTTCTTTTAAGATAGCAGAAAGAATCCGGGACAACTATAATCTATATGATTTACGGACAATGTATATGAAGATCATACCATTAACAAAGCTATTAAGGATAGCTATCAGATTGAAGCGGTTTATGACTGCACGTCCATAAGGAGCGTGGGATTTTGATATACGGGATCGGGCATGATGTGCTGGAAATCCAGCGGATTGAAGCATTAATGAATAAAGGATCTGGAGCGAAGTTTATCCGGCGCATCCTTACAGAGGCAGAGCTTGAGCTTCTGGAGCGGCGGGGCGGCAACGCTGCCGAGTTCATAGCCGGACGGTTCGCGGCCAAGGAAGCGGTTGTGAAAGCGCTGGGCTGCGGCATCGGCCGGGAAGTGGGGTTTCAGGATATTCAGATCCTGCCGGATGCATATGGCAAACCGATAGTTACACTCTCGGAGGAGGCCTGGGAACGGCTCCGGCTGAAAGGCCGGGAGTACCTCATTCATCTTACCATTACCCACAGCCGTGAGCTGGCTTCGACCTTTGCGGTAATGGAACGGAGGGTTTGAGCGGCAAGGAAAGCTGGAGCTTACAGCATGGGACTTGAATGAACTGACGGGCCGTGACTCCACTGATGCCAGTGTGAAGTGAATATAAAGAATCAAGGAGAATAAATGATGACAACGCATGAACAACAGGAGCAAGCGCAGCAGGAAACCAAGTTGTTTTTCAGCCGTAATCTGCTGGAATGGTACCATGGGCAGAAACGTGATTTGCCTTGGCGGCGCCATCGTAATCCGTATTATATCTGGATTTCGGAAATTATGCTGCAGCAGACGAGAGTCGATACGGTTATTCCGTATTTCAACCGCTTCATTGAGCGGTTTCCTACGGTGGAATCGCTTGCCGACGCACCGGAGGAGGATGTGCTGAAATGCTGGGAGGGTCTTGGTTACTATTCCCGTGCACGGAATCTTCAGCATGCGGCGCGGCAGGTGAAGGAACAATACGGCGGAATGGTTCCGAATGACCGCGATGCCGTATTCAGCCTTAAAGGGGTTGGCCCCTATACGGCAGGAGCCATTCTCAGCATTGCGTTCAACCGGCCTGAACCTGCGGTGGACGGAAATGTGATGCGGGTATTGTCCCGTTATTTCCTGATGGAGGATGACATCGCTAAGGGGCCGACGCGGGTGAAGATGGAGCGGCTGGCGGCGGAGCTGATCCCGGAGGGGGAGGCTTCGCATTTCAACCAGGCGCTAATGGAGCTCGGGGCGCTCGTCTGCACGCCGAAATCACCGCGCTGTCTGCCTTGCCCGGTGATGGAGCACTGCGCCGCGCGCCTGGCGGGCTGCGAGACTTCGCTGCCCGTCAAGACCAAGGCCAAGCCGCCGCGCCCCGAGGAGCGGCTGGCGGCCCTTGTTACGGGCCGCGGCGAGCACGCGGGCCGGGTGCTGATCCGGCAGCGGCCATCCAGCGGGCTTTTGGCCCGCATGTGGGAGCTGCCGCACTGGCCGGCGCCGCCTGCGGAGGGCGGCGCTTCCGCTGCGCTGCTGCCTGAGGCGGCAGCGCTGGACCGGCTGCGCCGGTCACTGCGGCAGGCCGGGATCTTCGCCCGGCCTGAAGAGCACTGGATGGCTGCGGAACATACGTTCAGCCATATCGTGTGGACCCTGCAGGTGTACCGCTGCAGGGAAGAGGACGCCCCGGCGCTGCCGCTGGCGGCGGAGGGACGGGCGGCATACGCGGCCGGGAACGCGGCTGCCGCCGTGCCCACGGATGGCACGCAAGCTGGTGCTGCACCCGCAGATGGCACGCAA
The DNA here is from genome assembly GCF_051594305.1 of Paenibacillus sp. IHBB 3054. Taxonomy (NCBI): domain Bacteria; kingdom Bacillati; phylum Bacillota; class Bacilli; order Caryophanales; family Paenibacillaceae; genus Paenibacillus; species Paenibacillus sp. IHBB 3054. The sequence continues at coordinate 86,858 of NZ_JBOFBG010000017.1, forward strand.
GGCGGTGCTGCTCCCGCAGATGGCACGCAAGCTGGTGCTGTACTGGCCTCAGGCATGCCGCCAGCCAGTGTTGTGCGCGCCATGGACACGCCAGATGCGTATGCGGTTGATCTCTTCCCCGCCGCAGACAGCCCGGTCGAGCAGTTCGCAGACGGCAGCGGAAATCCGGAGGATGCCGGAGCCGTGCGGTGGATCAACCGCGAGGACATGGCGAACTACGCCTTTCCGAACGTTTTTTTGAAGCTGCTTAACCATTATTTCGATGAGCTGGAAGCACAGAAGCTGTAAGGCCGGAGAAGAGTGGCTTGATGAGGGGAATAGGGGCAATAGAACTGAATAAGCTGGCAGAACAGGCGGTACGAAATGGGGTTCTAGGGCGAACCGGAGCGAAGCAAGATTACCTTAGAGAGTGAGCGCGTGCAGGTAATGAAGCGGAACGGCTTATCAAGGAAACCTGGGCACAGATGACGTCCAGAGTCTAATTTTCTAACCGTATTGCAGCTGATCCAACTCGCATCCCCTTCAGGTTCAGTTCCGAGACGCAGTTCTGTTGCACTTTTTACAGCAGATGACCCCTAAATTAGCCGGAAAATAGAATCTATTGCACTCTGTACAGCAGAATCTAGTGGAATAGACGTTTTTGGCGATAAATCCAGAAATCTGTTGTGCAAAATACAGCAGAATGTCATTTATTGCTGAGCAATGAGCATTCTACTGCAGAAAGTGCAATCACATAAAAATGCCTGATAGCAATCAGACATAAGCGCTACGGATCAAGTTCAGTCTAAATAACAATTGGTTTGTACAAAAACATTCGCTACTGTAGCGCGCTAAGCGTACGCTGCCGCATCAACTTCGGGCCTATCAATGAAAAACGGCTGCGCCATGTCCTGACCGGACACGGCGCAGCCGTTTTCAGATCTAGGGATAAGGTGTAAGCTGGACACCGCACCCTGCGTACAGCAACGGCCCCGTCCTTTAAAAAGGGCGGGGCCGTTTGAGTTATAGATTAGAGTAGGCTGAGCGAGGCGCGGCGATGTCGCCGCAGTTCCTTACTTCGCGCTTTCGTAACGTTTGCCGACTTCTTCCCAGTTTACTACATTCCAGAAGGCTTTGATGTAGTCAGGGCGTTTGTTTTGATAGTTCAGGTAGTAAGCATGCTCCCATACATCGAGGCCGAGGATTGGAGTAGCACCTTCACTGATTGGGTTGTCTTGGTTCGGTGTGCTTGTTACAGCAAGTTTGCCGTCCTTAACCACAAGCCAAGCCCAGCCGCTGCCGAAACGAGTAGTTGCTGCAGTAGCAAAATCTTCTTTGAATTTGTCGAATCCGCCCAGCTCGCTGTCAATCGCAGCTGCCAGTGCACCTGTAGGTGCGCCGCCGGCGTTTGGTCCGATGACTTCCCAGAACAGGGTATGGTTGGCGTGTCCACCACCGTTGTTGCGAACAGCAGTGCGGATGGCTTCAGGTACAGCGTTCAGGTCGGTGAGAAGCTCTTCGATGCTCTTGTTTTGAAGTTCAGGTGCTTTTTCCAGAGCGGCGTTCAGGTTCGTCACATAAGTATTATGGTGCCTGTCATGATGAATCTCCATCGTCAATGCGTCGATGTGCGGTTCAAGAGCGTTGTTCGGATAAGGAAGTGCCGGTAATTGAAATGCCATGGAAAAATCCCTCCTGAGTTTATTAGAATTGTATAGATAAAGAATTTTGGCAGTCTTGACGTCAAAACCCCTTATTTCCAATGCCTCTTATTGGTTATATCCGATAAGATACTTTTATTAAACCGTATCTGGAACAATAATGCAACATTAAACAAACATAAACGTTTAAAAAGTTGCGATCTAACAAACCTGACCGGAAGTGTAAATGCTGTGTTAAACTTATAGAATTCCGTGGAGACTTTGCTTTTATACCTTTGAATTTACCTTTATAAAGAAAATATGTAAACATGTTTCATGAAAACGCTTCATATCAAGCGCTTTCAAAAGAAAAATGGTGATATCGCGAGAAAAGTGTGCTTTAATAGAGTCAAAAGCAGGTATTCCTCGGTTTTTGGAGATTAGAGAAGTTACCGACCATTTTACATTAGGTTAATACTTCTTTGATCGCAAGAAAAGCTGCTTGAAATGATGGATTCGACAACATCCTCGAAATTCATCCATTTTTGCTTTTCTGATGCCTTTTTTCCTCTTTATACTGTTACGGGAACTCCTTCTTTTTGTTAAACTCTAAGCCATAGAAAAGGGAGATTTTAAAGAATGCACGTTCGTTCCTTTCAATTAAGCGACGTTACCCCTGTGACTGAACTGCTGCAGAGCGCATTATCGGAAGAATGTTTTGAAAGCACGATCGAGCCCTTCTCCAGACAGCTTTCTTGGGATTCAGATCTCATTGTAGTTGCTGAGGATGAAGAAGAAATTGTTGGTGCGCTGATAGGTACAATCGAGAAGAACCATGGCTGTTATTTCCGGATTGCCGTTCATCCCGACTACCGCCGCAGAGGAATCGGCAGAAGTCTTGTATCGGCGATGGAACACAGATTTCAGGCGCGTAAGGTCAGCGGTATTTTCGTAGCCGTTGATGAGCACAATTCCTTCGCACTGCCGCTGTATGAAGCTATGGGATATGACGAGAATCAAATCTTCAAATCAGTACGGAAGCTCAGCATCGTCGGATAATGACCTTTATCTTGGGCGCTGCGTAAGCGGAAACATTTACTAAATAGAGAACTATAGCGACTTGCATAGTCTGATCCATTATACTAAAGCATATCTCCACGGAGTCCATTGCAAATGGCCGGGAGATATGCTTTTCTATTGTTATAGACTTGATCTACTAATCTGGGCAAGAAGGTGGCATATGGACCGGGAGCTTGAAGGGGAATTCATGCGAAGCCGCAAGCAAAGATACAGATCTGTCACACATCACGGTTCCAAACTGCAGCCGGGAAACAGATGGATTCTAGAACTGCGGGATTGGGTAATCACCGCGGCAATTGTATTTGGGTTCATGTCGCTTTTGAATATATTTATTTTCAATATATCTACTGTGGTCGGCCAGTCCATGCAGCCTACGCTGATTGAGGGCGAGAAACTGATCATTAACAAGATCACTTTGAGCTTTGCGAACCCGTCTCGGGGAGATGTTATTGTGCTGCATGATCCCAGCACCGGCCCGGACCGCAAGGAATATCTGGTGAAACGCGTCATTGGGATACCCGGTGATTTCATAGAGGTGCAGGGACATAAACTGTATGTTAACGGAGAAATGGCCGATGAGCCTTATATTGATACGGAAATTCAGGATCCTGATTTTTCGGGGCTGACTGTCGAAAAGGGAAGCTATTTTGTGATGGGCGATAACCGGCATGCGGGAGCCAGTAAGGACAGCCGTTACTTTGGCACCGTCCCGCAGAAGAGTATTGTCGGCAAGGCAGTTTATATTTGGTGGCCGCTCTCCAAACTGAATTCATTATAAGAGAAGGTGAAGGCGGAAATGAACATTAAAACTCAGTCATCCTATGCTCCGCCGCCTTCCATATGGGAAGATCTCAAGGCGGAGATCAAGGCTGCTGCTCCGGCGCTGGGCATAGATGATATCGGGTTTGCGACGGCGGAGCCGTTTCTATATTTAAAAAACATCCTGCAGGATCACCGGGACAAGGGGTATGAATCCGGTTTTGAAGAGCCTGATTTGGATAAGAGGACTATTCCGGCACTTCCGTCCGGTGAGACGCCGCAATCCATTCTGGCCATTGCGGTGGCCTATCCTTCCAAGATGGAGAATCCGCCCAAATCTGAGCCGGGTGCACGCCGGGGGATTCTGGCCCGGGCTTCCTGGGGCCAGGATTACCATCATGTGCTGCGTGAAGCGCTGGGGAAGCTGGAGGCTTTTATCCGCGAGCGTGTGCCGGATGCCGTGCTGGAGAGTATGGTGGATACTGGTGTGCTGGTAGACAGGGCTGTAGCGGAGCGGGGAGGAATCGGCTTCAGTGCCAAGAACTGTGCGATCATCTCTCCCAAGTGGGGGTCATGGATCTATCTTGGGGAAATGGTGACGAATATTCCGTTTCCCCCGGATGCACCCGTGGAGGAAGGCTGCGGCGAGTGTACGAAATGTATTGACGCTTGCCCTACCGGGGCACTCGTTGGCCCGGGGCAGCTTAACGCCCAGGCCTGTATTTCGTATTTAACGCAGACCAAAGGGTTCTTAAGCGATGAGTATATGACCAAGATCGGCAACCGGCTGTACGGCTGCGATACCTGCCAGATTGTCTGCCCGAAAAATCGCGGGAAGAACTGGAACCACCGTCCGGAGCTGCTGCCTGATCCGGAGATCGTCAAGCCGCTTTTGCTGCCGATTCTTGAGCTCAGTAATCGTGAGTTCAAGGAGAAATTCGGCAGCAGTTCGGCGGCCTGGCGCGGCAAGAAGCCGATCCAGCGCAATGCGATTATCGCGCTTGGCAATTTCAAAGAGGCTGGCGCTGTACCGAAGCTGACCGAAATTGTGCTGCGGGAGCCACGCCCGGAAATGCGCGGGACTGCGGCCTGGGCGCTGGGGCGTATTGGCGGCGGAGAGGCGCTAGCGGCTGTTGAAGAGGCACTGTTGGCTGAAGAGGACAACCAGGTCCGGGAGATGCTTGAACGGGCACTGGACAAGCTGCTGAAGCGGGAGGAGACGGAGAGCAATGAGTAAGCTGGCGGGGAACAGTCCGGGAATTGAAACTGCTGTGTATTACAGTGAAATGGAATCACCGATTGGCCCGCTGACCTTATGTGCAACAGAGGCGGGATTATGTCTTATAGAATTCGGGACATTTGCCGGGAGCCGGGAGAACCTGGAGAAATGGCTCAAGGTACAGATTGGAACCGTGATATTAATCGAAGATGAGTCCCGGCTGAAGCAGGCTATAGCACAGCTTGAGGCATATTTTGCCGGAGGACTGCAGGACTTCACGCTGCCTCTGGATATGCGTGGCACAGCCTTCCAGCTTCAGGTATGGGAGGCGCTGCGTGGTATTCCCTACGGAGAGTCCGCTTCCTATAAGGATATTGCTGTGCGGATCGGCAATCCGCAGGCTGTGCGCGCTGTAGGTGGAGCTAATAACCGCAATCCTGTTCCGGTAATTGTGCCGTGCCATCGGGTAATCGGTGCCGGAGGAACGCTGGTCGGCTACGCCGGGGGCCTTGCGATCAAGACCCGGCTGCTGCAGCTCGAAGCAGAGCACGCCCTCCCGGATGACACCGGAAACTACCTCTTCTGACTCATGGGATTTACCAATTGCTGTCCAGTTCTTGAAATGCTATGATAGATTCGCATGCCCGCAGCGGGCGCTGCAGACAATTGAGTACAAAGGTGGATTCCAGATGAATATTGTATGGCCTATTATTACGCTTGTTGTTGGTCTGATCGGCGGATTCTTTATCGGTGTATATTATCTACGCAGACAAATGACAACGATGCAAAATGATCCGGAAATGCTGCAGAAGGTTGCGAAGCAAATGGGTTACAACCTGAACGGCAAGCAAATGCAGCGTGCACAGCAAATGATGAAGAACAATAATCAGCCTGGACGTGCTCCTGTTGCAAACAAAGGGCAGCGGCGCAAGGGCAAGTAACACGGCCCGGATAGATGAAGGTATACGCGGGTGCGGAAGGGGGAGGTTTCATGGGGGGCATCAAGGAATACGTAAACGGCAAGGTCTCGGTGAACCGCGAGCAGATCGAGTACCATGTTGAGAAGATATTGGAGTTAATCGGAGAGGACACCGGCCGCGAAGGGCTGTTGGAAACACCGGCACGGGTCACGCGGATGTACGAGGAGATATTTGGCGGTTATTCAATAGATCCCCGAGAGGCGCTTGGTGTAACTTTTGATGAATCTCACGAAGAGCTGGTCATTGTAAAGGATATCGTCTATTACAGCCAATGCGAGCATCACATGGCTCCTTTCTTCGGCAAAGTGCATATCGGCTACGTCCCAAGCGGGCGTATTGCCGGACTAAGCAAACTGGCCCGTCTCGTTGAAGCGGTTAGCCGGCGTCTGCAGGTGCAGGAGCGGATCACGACTCAAATTGCCGACATCATGACAGAGGTACTGAATCCTCATGGGGTCATGGTCGTCGTGGAAGGCGAGCATCTGTGCATGTGTGCCCGTGGGGTGAAGAAGCCCGGCAGCAAGACGGTGACCATGGCGACGAGAGGAAGCTTCCGTGAGGATGCTGCCGCACGCGCGGAGTTTTTGGCTTTGATCAAGGAATAGGTTGATAGGGGAGATTCTCCCGGATTTGTACACATACAGAGCCCTGCTTTCACTTTAGATGAGAGCAGGGCTCTGTTTATTTCGAAAATCTCAAAAGGGCTGCCAGACCAGCTTGCGGGCGGCGGCATAACGCTGTGAGACATAAGGCCAATTGACGACCTTCCACCAGTCTTGAATATAGGCGGCGCGGTTGTTCTGATGCTTGAGGTAATAGGCATGCTCCCACACATCCAGGGCGAGCAGCGGCACAACATCCCATTGCGACAAATTCTGGTGTTTCTCAGCAGTGAGGATTTCCAGTCTGCGGCTGCGCGGACTCCAGACAAGAATAGCCCAGCCACCGCCTTCAACCTTGTTCGCTGCTTCGGTGAATTGCGCTTTAAAGGCATCATAGCTGCCGAAGCTGCGTTCAATGGCGTCCAGCAAGGCGCCGGTCGGACGTCCGCCGCCTTGTGGAGACATTACGTTCCAGAAGATGGTGTGAAGATAATGCCCGGCACCATTAAAGGCAAGCTCTCGTTCCCAATGTTTGACGAGATCGAAATCGTTGGTTTTGCGGGCTTCCGCCAGCTTAATTTCTGCTTTGTTCAGTCCGTCTACGTAGCTTTGGTGATGTTTGTCATGATGGATGGTCATGGTCTTCTCGTCGATATACGGTTCAAGCGCATTATAAGCATAAGGGAGCGGAGGCAGTTTATGCCCGCCTATAGGCACAGAACCGGGTTCGCGGGTTTGGGCTGCCAGGGTTGCCGGCCCAAACCCGTTGCCGCTGCCCTCTGCAGAAGCTACAGACGCAAACTCCGCAGGGTCCGCTGCGCTTTCCCGCATTAGAACGGATAACTGTCCGGGCGTGCTCAGCCCCCCCAGAACAGCAAGGAAATACTCGGACTCGCGAATAATATGCAGCAGTACAATAGCAGCCAGCGGCTGGGCTTTCACTGCCTTGCTGCTTTCGCACAGTGCGTATAGCTGGCGGATGAACTCACGCGACTGGGAACAGACCGTCTGCAGCAGCAGCTCTGTTTCGGCAGCAAGTTCACGCTGTCCGGCAAATGCCGGAGTGAGCGAAGTTTCCAGCAGCCGTCGTGCGGCTTGCTCTGTGGCACCAAAGACGACAGCCCATTCATCCAGCAGTTTGACATAAGGCTCTTCCAATTGAGGCACAATTGCTTTGATGACTTCGGTATGCTCTTTCTCCTGGGTCTTCCAAAATACAGTTTCTTCGAGTATTCGTGCTGGCAGCAGCGGCCCGTATACATATAACATTACATGCAGTCCTCCCGTCCGATATCTTAAACGGTTCATTATATGAGCGGAAGCAGTGTCTTATGTGGCCTTGCCTGGAGAGAACATCTTTGAATGGATTAAGTGCAAAGCTGCAGACTGCAAAGGGGCGGCTGATTCATGTATAAGGGCTTTGCTAAGGCGGTAGCAGCTAAACAAAAAAAATAGCGTGCAGAGTTGTATTTTATGAATACATTCTGCACGCTATTATTTTTGAAAAAAGATGATGTCTTAGTGAGGTTATTTGCCGGCAATGGAAGTCTGCTCATTCTCCTGGCTCTTGGCCAAATGCACATTGCCCAGAAAAGCGGAAACACGGCGCAGATACTCACGGGGATGCTCGCGGAACAGCAGTTCATGGTGGCTGTCCTCGACGATCCACGAATCCGAGTACGGGTTGCTCTGGTTGGCCGCAAGCTCTTCGGCAATCGGGTATGGCGCCTTGTCATCCTTCGTGCCGTGCATGAACAGAACGGGGAAAGGGTAGTCTTCAGCTTTTACCTTGGAATATGGAATTTGATTCAGCCCTGTGCCATTCAGTACCGGGAAGAGCAGCTCCATAATTTCCAGGGAAGGCTGGCGGGGAAGATCGATATTTTGCTTGATATTATGGTAAAGGGTATCCGGCTCCAGCAAAAAAGTGCTGTCCAGAATCATCGCATCGACGTCCTCGGTAACTAGCCCCGCCTGAAGCGCTGTGCCAGCGCCCATGGAGAAGCCCCAAACGACGATCTCTCTGGCTCCCCGGTCCTTGGCAAACTGTATGGCGCCTAAGAGCTGCTGGGATTCTTTTTTGCCGCCGGTAGCGATATCCTTGTTGGTCTGGGAAGCGAAGCCATAGTCGAACATGACGACGTTGAAATTCAGGCTATGGGCATAATGGGCCAGATCATACATCGGTACCCAGGATTCCTCGCGGTTGGCGCCGTAGCCATGACTGAAGACAATGGTTTTGGTAGAGTCCTTGGACGGGATATACCAGCCCTGAATCGTCCGGCTTCCGTCATGCGCCTGAAAGGTCACATCTTCATAGTCCAGCCCTTTGGCCAGTGAAGGGTTGGAGTACAGGGGAGCCACTGTCGGATTAGACAGCACCCAGGCAATATAGCCATGCAGGGCAATGAAGCAGAACACAAAGAAGAAAAATACGGACAGCAGCAATGCGACTACAATATGTTTAACACGAATCATCCCCAGTGAAAGGTTGGGGGCGATGTCTGACTTATCCTCCTTAGTCTTGCGTGAGACCGGTCTGCCGGTACGGTGGGTTGCCAGATCCATAAGATCCACTCCTAAAATCGCAAAGTCAAAATCAAACTGAACTGCTTCATGTTATGAACTATTTCCATTTGTATCGGCATAATTAATTCATATGTTTAATCGTATGGGGACGCTCTCATAAAGTCAATGAATTCACCGTTTTTGTAATCTAACTGTAAAGTGCGGCCCAGCCTTTTCCTGTCAGCTAATATACTGGACTTTCCTTGGGCTTTTGCTCTAAGATAGAATTAACTATGTACAATTATGTAACCGGGTTTCATTTAATGAAACAGGTAAGGGGAGATTGCTGTGGAGGATCGTAAACTGACCGTACGCGCTGTAGAACGGGCGCTGGATATATTGCTGTGTTTTACGAAGGAGAATGATGATCTAAGCTTGACTGAGATTGCCGCCAAAATCAGCCTACATAAGAGTACAGTGCACCGGCTGCTCACTACCCTGGAGGAGAAGGGCTTTCTGATGCGCAATGAAAGTACCGAGAAATACCGGCTTGGTATGCGGATTTGGGAGCTGTCGACCCATCTGCCGACGCTGGATGAACCGGCGGCACTGCTGCTTCCGGCGATGGAGCGGCTGCGCGACCGGCTGGGAGAGACGGTCAGCCTCTATCTGCGCGACGGTCTGGAACGTGTGCGCATTCAGGCTGTGCAGAGCCGGCAGGCAATCCGCCGGGTGGCACAGATTGGTGCCCGGCTGCCCTTATCTGTTGGCGCTTCCAGCAAGGTGCTGGCCGCCTATGCGCCGCATGAAGTGCAGATCCGGCTGCTGGCAGATCCGGCTTGGCCGGAAACTGTAGATAGAAGCCTATACTTGGAGCAGCTTAAGGAAATTACCCGCCGGGGCTATGCGACCAGCTTCGAGGAGCGGGAACCAGGGGCTGCTGCAGTGGCTGTACCTATTATAGGCCGCAACGGCAGCGTGGTGGCAGCCCTTTCCCTTTCAGGACCTGTCAGCCGATTGTCCCGGGAAACTCTGGAGGAATATGCAGTGATTCTCACGGAAAATGCAGCAGAAATGGGATTGATGATGGGTTAATCGGGAAAGTATGGTTGTGTAGTCGAATTATGGGGGGTATTATTTAGGAGAAGGCTGCCGGAAGCGGTAATATTCAATTTGTAACTATAGTGAAAATGAACTATGATAAAAAATTATAAGTTTCAGATTTTATAAGTAATTATACTTTTTATTCCGGGGGGATGGGTGATTCCATTGAGCGCTGCAGTACCCGATTCATTAATGGTAGAGATTCAACAACTTCAAGACACATTCGGTGCTGTTACGAGTCAGGCTCTTGTGCTAACGGATCAGGAAGGAAACTTGATGACCCGTCCAACCTTAGCGGGAAGGTTTTATAAGGAAATTATTGATTCTTTGGAGGATATACACCGTCCTTTTGGGCAGCCGCTGCGCCACTTGGGGACCTTGTCACATCCTGCGGTCTTGGACCGGTGGATTCCCGGATTGAAGTATGTCATTACACCGCTGGTTCCGGAGTACGGACAGATGTACTATCTCTGGTCAGGCCTCTATATGGAGGAAGGCGCGAAGGAACTGGTATTGCAAGCCTTCGAGTCCAAGATGAAGAATCATCCAGAATATGATCGGTTAAGTTCCGAGCTATCTGCCTTACCCGAGAGCAGTAGTGAACGCATCTTCGAGATCAGGGACAAGATGGCCATTCTTGGCAGTATCCTGTGCAAATTATTAGCAGGCTCTGAACTTAAGCCGGCGACGGAAAGAAACACTATGATGATTTCACGGCTTCTGACTCATCTGGAGGAGGATTTCCTGAAGGTTGAAGAGGTGCTCCAGCAACTGGCAGGGACTTTTTCAGCCGCTGATTTGTATGCCTTTGCCAAAGAGAACGATGAAGGGCAATTTAAGGTGAATTATGCTGCGGGGAAAGAGTCGCATCTTTTGCTGAATGCTGTATTTCCGCAAGGGGACGGTTTTTTTGGACAAGCGGTCCTTGGCAAAGATCCGAGGCATTGGAAAGACATTGCCAAGGATCCAAGATCCCTTTACTTCACCCGGCGTGGGATGACGCTGCCGGAATGCCTGTCCTGTTATCCGGTTTTGATCGACAACGGCAAAAGAGCGCTTTTGCTGGCAATCAGCTTTGGAAGAAATGAACAGGTTCAAGGCTACGACCGGCAGGAGCAAATCGTTGCTACTTTGCTGGGGATATCCGAACGGGGAGAAATGCTGCTGCGCAGGGAAAAACTGCTTGAAGAAGGAATGTTCCTTCTTAAAGAAGCTGCAAGACAGCTGCCGCAAGCGTTGTCGAGGAAAGAGCTGGGGATGCAACTGCTGGATGTTGTCATGGCTATGCCTTTTTATCCCTCATCCGCGTTGGTTTACTTTCAGGAAATAGAGAGTTCAAACACTACGTATTTTGCCAGGGGCTGGGCCTCAAATGAGGATACATTGTATGTCAAAGGTCTGGAGTCCCGCTACTCCCAGCAATCCTTTCTTTCGTCTGCGGTCATCCTTGGGGCGGCAGGGAGCTCGGTTCTGCTTGAATGTCCGCTGATAGCCGGGAACGAATTCAAAGGACTGCTGTCTGTCGGATTCAGGGGGCGAAGTGAAGCGAAGCAATGGCAGACCTTCATTGAATCGGTGGCTGGTCTGGCCACTGCTGCCATTCGTCTTTTGGAGAAGGAAGACAGGTATCTCAAGCAGGCTGGGGAATTTTTGACCGAACTACGCAGTTACCTCCAGAATGCAAACGCTGAATTGAGCGGTCTATCGCTGGACGCTTCGGATATGGCGGCAGATTTTGCCCGTTACATAGGCCTGACTGAAGAGGAAGCTGAAAGGGTGGGAAAAGCGATTCTGCTGTCTCCTTTCCAGCTTGACGCGATAAAGGATTTTGGATATTACCCGGATGAAATCTTGCTGCTGCAGCAGGTTGACGAATTAGCCTCTCAATTCTTTACAATGGAGAAGCCTCCCCCGTCTCTAACTGGCCGGGTGCTGGCGCTTATACTGCAGCACACAGGAAGGGATGCCGACCAAGAACAGCTGGATAACCCTCCGAACAAATGGATTGACCCGTCCAGATACAGCAAGGATTACAATGTTGCTTCCTGGATTGAGGATGAACAGGTTTCCTCGTTCCAGTCGTTTCTGCTGAGCCGGGCCGATTCGCCGCCTAAGAAGAGAATCGTATCGGCAGCGAGGCTGCTGGATAGCCCGGCATTGACTACACTCAAGGAAGAATGGGGGGTCTCACCCCGGGAAGAAGAAGTACTTGAGCTAATTGTCCATGGGAAGACGAATAAGGAAATTGCCAACACGCTGTTTATCAGCGAGCATACCGTCAAAAATCACCTGAGTCGCATCTTTAACAAGATGAACGTAACCGACCGCTCGCAAATTATTGCACTTATCTATAAGGTAATCCTCGATGCCGAACGCATCGAGATTTAGGCCCTATCCGAAGCTGCGGATACCGCTTGGATTGGATGAAGCTTAACCACAGGGTAAGCTGAATAGCCCCCGACAATCTCCCTTACGGGATTGTCGGGGGCTATTCAGTCTGTTCAACGTTGTCAGGATGGATGGAACGCAAAACAGGGGTTCCATCCATCCTGACCAGCTGTAGTTATTCTACAGGCAGCGCAGTTTCCGAAGCGGTAGCATCAGCCAGCATCTGGCGGAGTACCGTCTGCAGAATGCCGCCATTGCGGTAGTATTCGATGTCAACGGTGCTGTCTAACCGGGCAATGACCGGGAATTCAAACTGTGTGCCGTCCTCGCGGGTGGCGGTGACGGTCAGTTCCTGGCCTGGCAGCACGTAGTTGTCGAGTCCGGTGATATTGAAGGTCTCGCGTCCGGTCAGTCCCATGCTGCTCCAGCCGTGGCCTTCCTGGAATTGCAGCGGCAGAACACCCATGCCGACCAGATTGCTGCGGTGAATCCGCTCGAAGCTCTCGGCGATGACCGCCTTGACCCCAAGCAGCAGCGTACCTTTGGCGGCCCAGTCGCGTGAGCTGCCTGTGCCGTATTCCTTGCCCGCGATAACGATCAGGTTCTGTCCAGCCGACTGGTACAGCATGGACGCATCGTAGATCGACATCACTTCTTCGCTCGGCAGGAAGGTGGTTACTCCGCCTTCCGTACCCGGTGCAACCGCGTTGCGGATCCGGATGTTGGCGAACGTGCCGCGCATCATCACCTCATGGTTCCCGCGGCGTGAGCCGTAGGAGTTGAAGTCGGCGCGTTCCACGCCATGGCTGCGCAGATATTCTCCGGCAGGACCGGAGGTGGAGATATTGCCCGCCGGCGAAATATGGTCGGTAGTGACGGAGTCGGCAAGCAGCGCTAATACCCGCGCGTTGCTGATGTCCTTGATATCTCCGACACCATCCGCCAGATGCTCAAAGAACGGCGGGTTCTGGATGTATGTGGAGTTGTCATCCCATTCATACAGCTCGCCTTCCGGCACAGGGATCGAATTCCAACGTTCGTTGGCAGTAAATACATTCTCGTATTTACGCCGGAACATCTCGGGACTCAGGGAGAGGCTGATTGCTTCACGAATCTCTGCGGAAGTCGGCCAGATATCTGCAAGGAATACAGGCTCACCCTGCGGATCATAACCCAGCGGCTCAGTCTTCAGATCAATGTTCACAGTGCCGGCTAGGGCATAGGCTACAACGAGCGGCGGGGAGGCCAGGTAGTTTGCTTTAACCTGGGCATGCACACGGCCTTCGAAGTTCCGGTTGCCGGATATTACTGCAGCTACTGTCATATCATGTTCTGAAATGGCCTGGCTGACTTCATCCGGCAGCGGGCCGGAGTTGCCGATACAGGTAGCGCAGCCGTAGCCGGCCAGATAGAAGCCCAGAGCCTCAAGCGGCTTCAGGAGATCGGCTTTTTCCAGGTATTCCGTAACCACAAGCGATCCCGGAGTGAGACTGCTCTTCACATAGCCTGGCTTAGTCAGACCGCGTTCCACGGCTTTTTTGGCCAGCAGCCCGGCTCCAAGCATAACGCTCGGGTTGGAGGTGTTCGTACAGCTGGTGATCGCTGCGATTACGACGGCACCGGTGCTGAGCTTGCTGGTGCTGCCATTCTTGTGCTGCACTTCCACGACTTCGGCAATCTTCTCATCACTGAGGCCGTAGCCTCCCTTGTCAACAGGGGTACGGATGATGCCCTCGAAGTTCTCTTTCATATGTGTCAGCTCGACACGGTCCTGCGGACGTTTCGGTCCGGCAAGGCTGGGAACAACAGAGGCAAGATCAAGCTCGATGACGTCGCTGAACTGCGGGTCCGGTGTATCCGCGGTGCGGAACATGCCTTGAGCTTTGTAATAGTCACCGACCAGCTCGACCAGTTCATCCGGACGTCCGGTGCTGCGCAGGTAGGCCAGCGTTTCTTCATCGACCGGGAAGAACCCGATGGTCGCTCCGTATTCGGGAGCCATGTTGGCTACGGTCGCACGGTCAGCAAGGCTGATGTTGGCAAGGCCCGGTCCGTAGAACTCTACGAATTTGCCGACAACGCCTTTCTTGCGCAGCATTTGCGTTACTGTCAAGGCCAGGTCGGTTGCCGTAGCACCTTCCATCAGGCTGCCTGTAAGCTTAAAGCCGACTACATCCGGTGTAACAAAATACAGCGGCTGCCCAAGCATGCCTGCTTCGGCTTCAATACCGCCTACACCCCAGCCGACGACTCCAAGGCCATTGATCATAGTGGTATGGGAATCTGTGCCGACCAGGGAATCGGGATAGACTACAGTTTCACCATCAACGGACTTGGTAGTGGCGACGGACGCCAAATACTCCAGGTTGACCTGATGCACAATTCCTGTTGCCGGCGGAACAGCGCGGAAGTTGTTGAAAGCGGTCTGCGCCCAGCGCAGGAAGCGGTAGCGTTCTTCATTACGTTCAAATTCTACATTCATGTTGTATTCGAGCGCATCGGCGGTGCCAAAGGCATCGACCATGACAGAGTGGTCAATGACAAGGTCAACCGGAACGAGCGGATTGATCTTCTTGGGATCGCCTCCCGCTTTCTTGACGGTATCACGCATTGCAGCGAGATCGACGACCACGGGCACACCGGTGAAATCCTGCAGGACGATCCGCGCAGGAATAAAAGGAATCTCTTTATTGCGGTCTATGCCACCTGACCAGCCGGCCAGCTGTTTTACATGCTCTTCCGTGATCGCCCGTCCGTCATACTGGCGGACAGCCGCCTCAAGCAGTACTTTGATGGAAAATGGCAGGGAGGAAATGCTGCCTGCGCCTTGTTCTTCAAGGGAATTAAGATGATAGTAGCGGTAGGTTTTGCCGCCTGACTCCAGGTTCTTAACCAGGGAAAAATGGTCCTTGCTTGGCATATATGCGCCTCCTCGTTTCATCTGGTGAAACATCATTTCATATTGTTTGTATGTTAAGTATAACGGTTACAAAGGGGGGAGTAAAGTTTTTTTTCCTGCTTTTTCACCCGGATTTACCCTGTCCGGCAGGCTATCTTGCGCTTTGCCTAAAGCTTGGAAATTAGCTTGGCCTGCTTGTCATTCACTGATTCCATCTGTATAGCCGCAGGTATTCCTTCATATACATAGGACAGCAGCTAAACAGGGATGAAGGGCGGGAAACGGGATGGAATTAGAGTGGAAGAAAAGCTTGTATGTTTATGTGGATCAGTTAAACAAGGCACGGGTGGCACCGGGGGCCGAACCGCGCCGTACTGCCGTCATGGACCCGCGTTATCTCGTGGCCCAGGGGGAGCGCTCTCGGCGGCTTGCCCAGTGGTATAACCGCCGGGGGATTACTCCTCTGCGTGCGGAGACCGGTGTCAGGACGCTGCGCACCGTCCGCCAGAATCCGGGTGAGGTCGTAGCCGATGTAGCGCTGCACAGTGCACTGTATTATGAGAAGGGCGGAATGACGCACCGTGAGGATACGATCGAGACGGAACGTCTGACTTTTGTGCGGGAGGGCAGCGCCTGGGAGATAGCCACTGTGGAGCGCAGTGTGCAGGAAAGAAATACGCAGCGCAGAGCACTGGATGCGGATCCCGCACTGCGGTTGTCCAAATGGGGCGAGGTACTGCCTGCTCCGCAGCCGTCGCAGCCGCTGCTTAACCGGAATGTGCTCCGCGGGATTGCCGGATCGAAGGAGGTCCGTTACCGCCGGGAAGAAGCGGCGGCCTATGCTGACCGCTGGTGGAAGGACGGCAATCCGGAGTTTGAGGTTTTTGATGTGGACTGCACAAATTATGTGTCTCAATGTCTCTTTGCAGGGGGCGCACCTATCAACTATACTGGTAAAAGAGAAACCGGCTGGTGGTACAAAGGCTACAATGGAGCGCAGGAATGGTGGAGCTTCAGCTGGGCTGTGTCGGACAGCCTGCAGCGCTATTTGAGCGGGGAGCGGAGCAGCGGACTTCGCGCTGAGGCCGTGGAGCGGCCGGATCAGCTCATGCTTGGCGATGTCATCCTGTACGACTGGGACGGCAACGGCCATTACCAGCACAGCACGATCGTCACCGCTTTTGACGCGGGCGGAATGCCGCTGGTGAATGCAAGAACGGTCAGCAGCCGTCACCGCTTTTGGGATTACCGTGATTCCTATGCATGGACCGACAGAACGGCCTACCGTTTTTTTCATATCAATGACTACTTATAATTCAGAAAGAGGTTAGGGCATGGGGAACACAAAATTAACCGTAGGACTGGTGTACGGCGGCAAATCCGGAGAGCATGAGGTATCGCTGCAGACGGCATTCGCGGTTATGAACGCTTTTGACTACGATAAATATGAGATTATTCCTTTCTATATTTCCAAACAGGGGCTGTGGAAGGTTGGCGAAACACTCACCGCCGCTTACAGCGGAATTGAGCAGTTGAAGCTTGCCGGGGCAGCCGGAGATATGGGCACAGCGTTGAATGCAGTATTCAGCGGACTAGCGGGCGGGGAGAAGAGCATTGATGTGATGTTCCCGCTGCTGCACGGCACCAATGGGGAAGACGGTACGATTCAGGGCCTGTTTGAAATGGCGAATATTCCTTATATCGGCGCAGGCGTGCTGGCTTCATCCGCAGGTATGGATAAGGTCGTGATGAAGAAGCTGTTCGGTGAAGCGGGTCTTGCGCAATGCGAGTACTGTTATTTCAACGCTGCCGTATGGAAGCACAAAAGCCATGAGCTGATTATGGGAGTAGAGGATAAGCTGGGTTACCCTGTGTTCGT
The DNA here is from genome assembly GCF_051594305.1 of Paenibacillus sp. IHBB 3054. Taxonomy (NCBI): domain Bacteria; kingdom Bacillati; phylum Bacillota; class Bacilli; order Caryophanales; family Paenibacillaceae; genus Paenibacillus; species Paenibacillus sp. IHBB 3054. The sequence continues at coordinate 103,895 of NZ_JBOFBG010000017.1, forward strand.
CAAGCCGGCCAATCTGGGCTCCAGTGTGGGCATTTCCAAAGCCGTAGACAAAGAAAGTCTAATCAAGGCTGTCGATTTTGCTTTCCGCTATGATACCAAGGTCATCATTGAAGAATTTGTTGATGCCCGCGAGGTGGAGGTTGCTGTACTTGGCAATGAGGAACCCGAGGCTTCCGTTCCGGGTGAAATCGTCTCTTCCGGAGAATATTATGATTATGCGGCAAAATATATCGACGGCAAATCGCAGATGCTGATTCCGGCTCCTGTCGACCCTGAGGTGGCGGACCGCCTGCGTGAATCGGCGATTGCTGCCTTCCGGGCGATCGAAGGCAGCGGGATTACCCGTGCCGACTTCTTCGTACGGAAATCCGACGGCCAAATCCTGATTAATGAAGTGAATACAATGCCGGGCTTTACGCCGTTCAGCATGTACCCGCTGCTGTGGCGCGAGACAGGTGTATCGTATCCTGCTCTGCTGGACCGCATGATCGAGCTGGCGCTGGAACGTTACAAGTATAAACAAGGCCTTAAATACGACAATGAATAAAATCAGGTGAGCGGCGGGATCCTTCCGGCCGGAAAGGAGAGACAACAGCATGGGTTTTCAATCGGAATTCAATTCATTCTGCAAGTTCAAGAATGAGCAGGAGCTGTATGAACTGCTGGAGTACGGCCGCACCAAGATGGTGAAGCAGGGTTTTCGCGTGTATCCGACCGGCCAGAAGGTTATTGCCTATACACCGGAGAATGTGGCTGTGGCGATCGTCAAGATCTCCGCTTCGATCGCGGAGATCAACTTCCAGGGCAATGAGGTTACAGCGGTCGAGATGGAGCTGGTACGCAAGCTGAACGAAGAAGAGTCGCGGGTGCAGACGGCGCTTGCCTATGAGATGTTCTTCGGGGAAGAAGGATGATTGTCCGCTTCGGATATGTAGCCATGTCCACCGTCATCCCAGACTGTTCACCATCCAAGACAATGACGATGGCAAGCTTTGCGAAGCTGAACGACCGTGAAGCCGGGCTGCGGCGTCTGGAGACCCTTGCGAAGACGAACCTGCATAATACGCTGCGCCTGCTGAAGCATAATGCCGGCTCGGATATTATGGTGTACCGCATGACTTCCAAGCTGATTCCGCTGGCAACGCATCCTGATCTGCGGGACTGGAACCCTTTGGCCGTACTGGCTGAAGAATTTGCCGAAGTGGGCAGCTATGTGAAGAAGCACGGGATGAGGGTGTCCTTTCATCCTGATCACTTTACAGTGCTCAGCACGCCCCGTCCCGAGGTGCTGGCGAATTCTATCCGTGATTTGCAGCATCATACGGATATGCTCATTGCAATGGGGCTGCCGGCAACAGCCAAGAGCAACATTCATATTGGCGGAGCCTATGGGGACAAGCCTGTGGCGGCAGCGCGGTTCCGGGAGCATTTTGCAGGGCTTGCGCCTGAACTGCAGGAGCGGGTTACGCTCGAGAACGACGACAAGACGTTTAACGCGCGGGAAACGCTGGAGGTTGCCCGCAGTCTCGGGCTGCCGATGGTGCTCGATATTCATCACCAGTGGGTGAATAATGAAGGCGAGCTTCCATGGGAGCTGTGGCCGGAGATTCAGAAGACCTGGAAGAGTCCGCTGGCACTGAAGGATGTGCTTCCAGGCGAGCTGCTGCCGCCTAAGATCCATGTCTCCAGTCCGCGCAGTCCTTCTGATCCCCGCAGCCATGCCGATGGTGTGGAACCGGCGCCGCTGCTGGCTTTTCTAAAGCGGATTGCAGCCGATACCCCTGCTGTGGATGCCATGATTGAAGCGAAATCGAAGGATGGTGCCCTGTTTGGTCTGATGGAGGCAATGAAGGAGCTGGCGGAAGCCGGCAACGGAATTACGATATTGGACGGGGCCAGTATTAATATTGAGCCGTAACCTGCACCATGCCAGAAGATTTGGGCAGGAAGCCTGGCAGGTTTGACTTGATAAGTAGACTGAAATAAGGTACGTTGAATGAAACTTAAGCAGCAGTGAGCCTGTGTGTAGCAGCAATGTTTCATGGGAGAGCGATTAAGTACAAGAAAGTGGAGTGAAGATATGAATCCTTTAAATCCTGAGAACCGGAAGGAACGGGAGCCCTATGTAGTTACAAGCAAAGGGCACACGGCGGCAGCGATTAACGCGGCAGCCAAAGCGGGGGAATGGATCAAGAGCAGACAAGGTCAAGTGAAGGAGCTGGGCAGCAAGACATCGGCCCAGGACCTGGTAACGGAAGTTGATAAAGGCGTGGAGCAGATGATCCGCCGGCTGATCCTGACCCATTATCCTGACCATGCTATCCTTGGAGAAGAGGGTGTTCAGCCGGGAACAGATTCGGTTGCTGCCGCTCTGGAAGAAGGACGCCAACACGAATACCTGTGGATTGTCGATCCGATTGACGGCACCACCAATTTTGTGCACGGATTTCCGTTCTACTGTGTTTCCATAGCTCTCGCCGTTAAGGGAGAACTGACTGTAGGTGTTATTTACGACCCTATCCGTGACGAGATGTTCGTCGCCGAGAAGGGTAAAGGAGCTTACATGCACGGCGTGCCTACCTCGGTTTCTGCCGAGTCGGTGCCTGGGGACAGTCTTATTGCGATGGGCTTTCCGCCGGACCGCACCTTTGCGCAGCCTGCGAATATGGCGGGACTGCAGCAGATTCTGCCTCAGGTCCGCGGCATCCGTGCCGGAGGTTCAGCTGCGCTGCATCTGGCCTACGTGGCGGTTGGCCGGGTGGATGGTTACTGGGAGGTCGGCCTGAGTCCTTGGGATTGCGCAGCGGGCGTGCTGCTCGTGAGGGAATCCGGCGGCAAGGTTACCGATACCTTGGGTAATCCTTATGACATCGGTACTCGCCATGTTGTGGCGAGCAACGGTAAAATTCATGATTATCTGGTTTCATCCCTGAAGGAAGCCAAAGCAACGGGATTTTAGCTTTAAGGAGGCAACTGGAACCATGAGCCGTAATGATGACCTGGAGCGCAAGCTCAGTGAGCTTTTGGAAGACGGGGACATGGAACAGGGCGACAACAAGGACAAAGAAATCCGTCAAATCTCGCCCAAGTATGAAATCCGGATCCAGACTACACTCGATCCTATTGTAGAAGAAACCTTGCGCTACCGTAAAATAGCTTATGAACTGGATGACCGTTATGACAGATATCTGGAGCGTGCAGGAAAGAGCCATGCTCCCCGCAACGCCGAGGGTACAAGGAACAGCACCGGGTCCGGCAGCGGACAGGAATAAGTCACCGGGCCAACAGCAGGAGCGGTTTCCCGATACGGGAAACCGCTCTTCTGCGCAGAGCGGCAGAATGTTAGAATGGAATTATATTACTTTTAGGAGGGGAACGATGCTGAAAACATGGAGGAAAATAGCGGCTGCCGGAACAAGCGGTCTGCTGCTGCTCGCCATACTGGTTAGCGCGGGTGCAGGATACGCCAAGGCCGAGGAGGCTACTGCAGCAACCCAGGGATCGGAGCAGGATATCTTTCGTATTGTAGCACTGGGAGATTCGATAACTGCCGGATATGAGCCGGGGATGACCGATGTAAATGTGAAACCCTACGGTTACGCAGAAAGACTGCTGGAACAGGGGTATTATCATGGAAGAAGCACACTCGGCAATTACGGTATTCTGGGGCTGACCTCAACAGGGCTGCTTAATTATACCGGAGCGATTAAAGACGGGGCTGTGATTACAGCTGAGGGTATTCAGGCAGGGCTGCCCGATCCGCGGATAGAGCAATTTGCGGCACTGACTCCGCAGATCCGGACCGAACTTGCTCAGGCGGATCTAATTACAGTCACGATCGGCGGGAATGATGTCAGCAGCCTATTCCTTCAGTACAAGCAACTGACGGATGAAGATTTCCAGGCTCAGCTGGAGCAGCGTTTGAGCGCCTACAATACGAATGTGAAGACAGCGCTTGAGAACATCCGTGTCGTGAACCCGCAAGCAACCATTCTGCTAGCCGACCAGTATCAGCCGGCTCCCAAATTTGCGGTAAAAGAGGCCTATCCCAAGCTGATGGGCGCAGCGGAGCGGTTGACAGCTATGGCGGACAGTATTGCGGCCAGTTTCGACCAGACCGGAGCGCCGGTAAGGGTAGCCCATATTGCCAAACAATTCGTGGGTCTTGAGGGCTCGCTGACACATATCATATCGTTGGATTTTCATCCTTCACAGCTGGGATATGAGAAAATCGCCCGGGTGTTTGCAGAACTGCAGTGGGGAGAATACCGCACACCGTCTGTTGCTGCAACAGCGCCGGGTTCGGCACCGATGTCGATTGTGGTAAAAGGTACAGAGCTTAATACCCCAAATAAGCCAGTCATTAAGAACGGCCAGAACTTTCTCGCACTGCGCGATGTTCTGAATGCTGTGGGTGCCAGTGGAAAGTGGGACAGTAAGTCAGCCAGCGCAACAATTGTTTACGGTGACCGGACGGTGGTTATTACCATTGGCTCGAAGTATATTAAGATCAATGGGGTAGATCAAGCGATTGATACACCGGCGTTTCTGCAAAAGGTCGGCAAAGAGGAGAAAACTTACCTGCCGCTTGCCGTACTTGCTACGGGACTCGGTTTCGACGTGAAATACAGCAGCCAGTTGAAGACTGCTTTCATAAATCTATAAAGCTGCATAAGATAATAGTGTAACGCCTTGAGCAAATACTTATAGGTGCAAGTTGCAATTTATAAATCATCATTATGAATTTAGCCCGCATGGCAAAGGTGGATGAGTGTTGTTGTCTAGTACAAAATATAGTGCAGATTATGTGATCACGATGGATGATATTATACGGGAAGGCCATCCTATTCTCCGCAGTGTAACCGAGCCGGTACAGCTGCCGCTGCAGGATGCTGACCGTGAAGCGCTGCAATGCATGATGCAGTTTCTGAAGAACAGCCAGGACCCGGAGGCTTCCGCCAAACATAAGCTGCGTTCCGGCATTGGCTTATCCGCGAATCAGATCGGCCTTCAGAAGCGGATGTTCGTGATGTACCTGAAGGATGACAAGGGCAGGATTGTGGAGCATACCTGGGTGAATCCCAAGATCATCAGCCATTCGCTGGCGATGGTGTATTTGCCGGAGAGCGAGGGCTGCCTGTCTGTGGACCGGCCGGTTCATGGTTTTGTTCCGAGATATGAGACGGTAAAGGTAAAAGGCTATGATCTGAACGGCAAGGAAATCGTCCTGAAGTTCAAGGGTTACCAGGCCATAGTGATTCAGCATGAAATGGACCACCTGGATGGGATTATGTTCTATGACCGGATCAACCAGGAGAATCCGTTCAAGCTTCCGCAGGATGTAGAAATCCGCAGCCTATATGATCAGAAAGCGAACTGAAGAGAGCTGCTGATGGCAGAAAGCCGTTGTCCTTAGGGATGACGGCTTTTTGTGCTGTGTATCTGAATTTCTTATAAATGGAAAAAATGATACAATGAAACAATCATAGATAGAATGGAAACAGATTACATTGAACCTGGGAGGGAAAAGAAATGGGCTGGAGCAGGATGCCACTACGGGGAATACCGAATGAATACAATGATGAGGCCAGAGTAATTGATGAACAGATCTTAAGACTGGTGCAGCAGCGCAAGGCGCTCTCCGGAGGGAGGGGGCTTTTTCCGGAAGAGGAAACCTTGAAGCAACTGGCGGCGGAGTCTGGTCTTGAGGTTTCGGAAATATCGCTGATTCTAAGCAATCTGAACGAAGCCCGGCCCAGACGGCATTTCTGGGATGAGCCCGGGCCGCTGCTTGGGGTGCTGGCAATAATGAAGACTACGCTGGATGGCGATTTTGAATATATGCTGACCCACTCCATGCAGTATGAGAAGCTAAGCATCGTCACCCTGGAAATCAAGTACTTGAAAGAAACGGTGGAGCAAGTCCGCATTACCCCGATGCTTAAGCTCGCTGTTCTAAGTGAGACAAGCTATGAAGTAGAAAATCACGGTGCAAACGGCGGCGGAGCGCATGTTCACATGCAATTCATGATCTCTCCGCCGCTTCCGGAGGATCTCAGCACCACGCAGTTTTCTCTGGTGCCCGGAAGCAGCAGATTCCAGCGTCCCGTGTTCGAAGAGGTCAAACTGGACAAGCAGATTGATTTCTATTGATCGGCTGATTGATTCCCACACTTGAATCCGGCTATGCAAATAACCCACTGCGGCAAGCCGCAGTGCGTTTGAATTGTTAATGGAAGCAGATGTAATCCGCTTAGTACTCAGTTATTGCAAGCGCGCAGGTCTTTATGATTATTTCTCTGCCGACATTGCCTGGAAGGAAGCTTCCGCAGCTTCCAGTGTTGCGTCAATATCGGCATCCGTATGCGCTGTGGTCAAGAACCAGGCCTCATATTTGGACGGGGCAAGGTTGATCCCGCGGTTCAGCATATGGCGGAAGAAGCTGGCGAACATTTCGCCGTCCGTATCTTGAGCTTCCTCGTAATTGGTGATCGGATGAGCGCAGAAATGGGTGGAGAACGCTCCGCGAATCCGGTTGATCGTCAGCGGGATGCCGTGACGGTCTGCTGATTGCTGCAGTCCCTCTGTCAGCCGGATGGCGAGCCGCTCCATTTCCTCATACACCCCTTCACCCTGCAGCACCTCTAGACAGGCGATACCTGCCGAGATGGAGGCAGGGTTGCCGGCCATGGTTCCGGCCTGGTATGCCGGACCGAGCGGCGCAACCTGCTCCATCACATGCTTGCGGCCGCCGTAAGCGCCGATCGGAAGGCCGCCGCCGATGATTTTGCCGAGCGCGGTCAGGTCAGGTGTAATATCTTCGTGATTATCAAGGCCTGCATAGGTTTGTGTAGAACCGTAATGGAAACGGAAAGCGGTGATGACCTCGTCATAAATGACAAGCGATCCGTTGTCATGGGCCAGCTTGCACAGCCCCTCCAGGAAACCGGGCTCCGGCATAACCATACCGAAATTGCCGACGATCGGCTCCACCATAACAGCGGCCACGTCAGCACCCCATTTCTCCAGCGCCTCGCGCAGTCCGCCAAGATCGTTGAACGGAACGGTGATGACTTCCTGGGCGATGCTGCCGGGGACTCCGGCGCTATCAGGAATGCCCAGCGTAGAAGGGCCGGAGCCGGCAGCGACCAGCACGAGGTCGGAGTGGCCATGGTAGCAGCCGGCGAATTTCACGATCTTGCTGCGCTTGGTATAAGCGCGGGCCACCCGGATTGTGGTCATTACAGCCTCCGTGCCGGAGTTGACGAACCGCACTTTATCCATCGAAGGGATCGCTTCCTTGAGCATTTTGGCCAGCTTGATCTCAAGCTGGGTGGGTGTGCCATACAGGATGCCATTCTGTGCGGCTTCCGTAATCGCCGCTGTGATATGCGGATGGGCATGGCCGGTAATAATCGGCCCGTAGGCTGCGAGGTAATCGATGTACTCGTTGCCGTCCTCGTCCCAGAAGCGTGAGCCTCCCGCGCGTTTCATAAATACCGGCGCTCCGCCGCCAACGGCCTTGAAGGACCGGGAGGGGCTGTTGACGCCTCCGACGATATGCTGAAGGGCTTCCTGATACAACTGTTCTGATGTGGTACGGTTCATGAGTAATTCATCCTTTCATATGTCTTGGGGCAAGGGAACGGGCGAACTGGCGGCGGATGCCGCTGTTCGCCCGTCCTGAGGCCAAGCATGGGTTGTTGATTTAATTGTTCTCTGCGCCAGCGGACGGACTGCTGTCCGGGGAAGCCTCAGACGATGGTGTCGGCTCAGGAGCAGTTATGGTATCCTGCACGAATTGCTTTAGTTTATCTTCACTGCTGATGCCGATAACGGAGGAGCCTCCGCTTGTTGTATCTTCTTTCAGCAAGTTCATCGGCGGTATTTGTACACTGCCGCCCATCGAGCCGTCATAGCCGACGGTGGCAAGCTTCCACATATCGCCCATATCCATGTTGGTATCGATGTATGGGATCACCTCAGACAATATGTTAGGCAGTTTAAGAATGGAAGTGGTGCTGATTACCTTGTCCGAAACAGCCTTAAGGAAACCCCGCTGCCGTTCCGTCCGGGTGAAATCGGATGTCTTATCATGACGGAAACGCACATATTGCAGCGCCATGTTGCCGTCAAGATGCTGAAAGCCTTTCTTCAGATCAATGTCGAATTCCGGCCCGTCAGCTTTTGTCTTGTAGACCATATCTTTTTCAACCTCGTAATCAACCCCGCCGACGGCATCCACCAGCTTGATGAAGCCCTGGAAATCGGTATAGACATAATATTGAATCGGGATGCCCAGCAAGTCGCTTACTGTCTGCATCGCCGTATTGGGTCCGTGTGTAATTGCCGTATTAATACGGTCTTTGCCATGTTCTGGTATAGATACATAGGTATCACGGAGAATGGAGAAGACATAGAACTTCTTTCGCACCGGATCAAGGGAGGCAACCAGCATCGTATCCGAGCGCGGGACTTCCCCTTTCTTCACACCACGGGCATCCACGCCCATAAGCAGGATATTTACAGGCTCCGTGCCTTCCCATTTAGGAGGCTCAGCTATATCCGCCGAAGGGGAGGGAACAGACGCGAACGGCGATTTATCACCCGTCTTGTGCATATTGTCGAGCTGGTTGTAGACGGAGGAGAAATAGTAGACAATTCCGCCGATCACTAGGAGAAGTATAATTGCCAGAGTCCAGAGCAGCGGTTTCTTCTTCGATTTGCCGGCTTTTACGTGCCGTTTCTTTCTTGGAGGCATTTCGTTCTTCCTTTCACATTTGCATTCTCTACATTATAATTTCTTTTAGGAATACAAGCAATTTCGGATTATTCCCCCAATAACTTTAGGAGTGAAGCATAAATGAAGGAAATCGAAATCGGTGATGAAGTCCCTGACTTCAGCCTTCCCGCCTCCACGGGCCGGAACATCAGCTTAAGCCAATATCGCGGCCGCAAGGTGCTGCTTTATTTTTACCCGAAGAATATGACCCCCGCCTGCACACAGGAGGCTTGTGATTTCCGTGACGCCCACGATGTGATTACCGCACAGGGTGCCGTGGTACTCGGAATCAGTACCGACAATCTGGCCTCGCATGCCAAGTTTGCCCTGAAGAACGGCCTGCCTTTTCCGCTCTTGTCCGACGAGGAGCATAGTGTAAGCGAGATGTTCGGGGTGTGGCAGCTGAAAAAACTGTACGGCAAGGAGTTTATGGGCATCGTGCGCTCCACCTTTCTTATAGATGAGCAAGGCAAACTTGCGGCAGCGTGGAGAAAGATCCGTGTTAAGGGTCATGTGGAGACAGCATTGGGTGAAATCACGAAATAATTAAGTATGCTAGTAGTGAATTGTAAATGTCTGTTACATTTTTAACAGCCTTCCTAATGCGCACTCATGATATAGTTGCCTCATATTACTTCAAATTTGGAGCAAGGCATGGTGATGGTATGATGATACTGCGTATTGGGCTGGACGTCGGATCAACTACGGCCAAATTGGTTGTTATGGAACGAAGTACAATTATTTATCAGGATTACGTGAGACATTATAGCGATATAAAAAAAGCGGCTCTATCCCTCCTGTCAGATGTACAGCACAGGTTCCCGGATAGAGAGGCAGCATTGACTGTAAGCGGTTCCTCAGGGCTGTCCTTATCAAAGCTTGGCGGAGTACCCTTTGTCCAGGAGGTCATCGCCTGCACCAAAGCGATCAGCGAGCTGATTCCAGGGTGCGATACGGCGATTGAGCTTGGCGGGGAGGACGCCAAGATTATTTATTTAAGCGGGGGCATTGAACAGCGGATGAACACCGCCTGCGCCGGCGGCACCGGAGCGTTCATCGACCAGATGGCTTCGCTGCTGCAGACCGACCCCGCCGGGCTGAATACGCTGGCAGAGAAGCATGAACGGATCTACCCGATCGCCTCGCGCTGCGGCGTATTCGCCAAGAGCGATGTGCAGCCGCTGCTGAACGAAGGGGCGCGGCGTGAGGATGTCGCGGCTTCGATCTTCCAGAGCATCGTGAACCAGACGATCAGCGGCCTCGCCTGCGGCCGTCCGATTCGTGGACGGGTGGCTTTCCTGGGCGGACCGCTGACGTTTCTGCCCGCCTTGCGGGAACGTTTCGCGGAGACGCTGGGACTGAAGGAAGGGGAGGTACTGTTCCCGGAACGCTCGCAATATTTTGTCGCGATTGGTTCGGCGCTGTCACAGAGCGACGCGCTCGTGCTGCCGCTATCCGGCTGGCTGGAACGGATAGAAGCGGTGGATTTCAAGGCGGACCGTGCAGAGGATGCCGAACTGGCGCCTCTGTTTGCGACGGCGGAGGATCTAGCTGAGTTCCGGCTTCGCCATGGCAGGGCCTCGGTTGCCCGCGCTGAGCTGGCTTCATACCGCGGACCTTGTTATCTCGGCATTGATGCCGGTTCGACGACAACAAAGCTTGTTATTACTGGCTCCGCCGATGAAATTCTCTATACCTTTTACGGAAGCAACAAAGGCAATCCGCTGCATTCCGTCACCGATGCGCTGAAGGAGATCTACCGGATTCTGCCGGAAGGCTGCTATATCGCCGGCTCATATGCGACTGGTTACGGCGAAGGACTGGTTAAGGCCGGGCTGCGTACCGACGGCGGTGAAGTGGAGACAGTGGCCCACTATAAGGCTGCGTCCAAGTTCATGCCTGAGGTGGACTTTATTCTGGATATCGGTGGACAGGATATGAAATGCATCAAGATCCGCGGAGGGGCAATTGACAGCCTGATGCTGAATGAAGCCTGCTCGGCGGGCTGCGGCTCTTTTCTGGAGAGCTTCGCCTCCGCGCTGGAGCTCGGTATTGAGGAATTTGCCAAGTCCGCGCTGGAGTCGAGCAAACCGGTGAATCTGGGCTCGCGCTGTACAGTATTTATGAATTCCAAGGTGAAGCAGGTGCAGAAGGAAGGGGCTTCCCTGGCTGACCTGTCCGCAGGACTCGCCTATTCCGTAATCAAGAACGCTCTGCAAAAGGTTATCAAAATCCGCAACCCCGAGGACCTCGGGCGCAATATCATTGTGCAGGGCGGCACCTTCTATAACGAAGCCGTACTGCGGGCTTTTGAGCTGCTGACTGGCCGAACTGTGGTCAGACCTGATATTGCCGGTGTTATGGGAGCCTACGGCTGTGCGATTATTGCCAGAGAACATGCCGGCTTGGACGGCTTCAGCACGATTCTTGGCCCGGAAGAGCTGGAAACCTTCCAATATCAGGTGTCACCGGGCCGCTGCAGCCGCTGTGCCAACAATTGCGCACTGACTATCAGCCGTTTCCCCGATAAGAGCTTTCACGTCACCGGCAACCGCTGCGAACGCGGTGCGGGTGGCAAGAAAGAGAAGAACAACCTGCCGAACCTGATGCAGTATAAATATGAACGGTTCTTTGACTATGAAGGGCTGCCGGAAGAACAGGCAGAGCGGGGCACCGTCGGCATTCCGCGGACCATGAATATGTTTGAGAATTATCCGTTCTGGTACACCTTTTTTACGACTCTGCGCTACCGGACAGTGTTGTCGCCGAAGTCGAGCAAGAAGCTGTATGAGAGCGGAATGGATACGATTCCTTCCGAATCGATCTGCTATCCCGCTAAGATGGCCCATGGGCATGTGCAGAGCCTGATCGGCAAAGGCGTCGATTTTATCTTTTATCCGGCGGTTGTGTATGAGAAGAAGGAGGACGATGCGGCGCAGAATCACTTCAACTGCCCGGTGGTTGCTTCTTATCCTGAGGTTATCCGCAATAATATGGATGGTCTCAAGGAAAATGGTGTTCCGCTCGTCAGCCCGTTTCTGACCTTCGATGATATTTCGGCCCTGACCAAGAGTCTGTTCAAGACCTTTATGGATATTCCGAGAGAAGAGATAGCGGCAGCGGTACAGGCTGGAATTGCCGAAGCCGAGCAAGCCAAAAATGATCTGCGTAAGAAGGGTGAAGAAACGCTGGCGTTTCTGACCTCCACCGGGACAAAGGGGATTCTGCTCTGCGGCCATCCCTACCATGCCGATCCTGAAATCAATCACGGCATCGCCGATATGATTACCGGAATGGGGCTCGCCGTGCTGACCGAGGATTCAGTCTGCCATCTGGACCGCAGCGAAGGCGATGTGGCTGTAGTGAATCAATGGACGTACCACGCCCGGATGTACCGTGCCGCCCGCCTTGCAGCCGGCAGAAATGATCTGGAGCTGGTGCAGCTCACCTCCTTCGGCTGCGGCATCGACGCGATCACTTGTGATGCCGTGCAGGAGATTATGGAGCGCCACAACAAGGTATACACCCTGATCAAGATTGATGAGATCAGCAATCTCGGCGCCGCGCGCATCCGGCTGCGCTCGCTGCAGGCAGCGATGCGCGAGCGTGAGAAGGGCGATGTGCAGCCGCAGCTCCTCTATAAGACGCAGGCCAACGTTCCGTTTACGAAGGAAATGAAGGAGACCTATACCATCCTGGCACCGCAGATGTCGCCGGTTCACTTTGAATTGTTCGAACGCGTTTTCCGTGACGCCGGGTACCGTCTCAAGGTACTGGAAACCACCGGTCCGCAGGAGACCGAGGAAGGTCTCAGATTCGTCAATAATGATGCGTGTTATCCGGCGATTGTCACCATCGGGCAAATCCTCTCTGCTCTGAAGAGCGGCGATTACGATCCTAACCGGACAGCGGTCATCATGTCGCAGACAGGCGGGGGCTGCCGGGCTACCAACTATATCTCGCTGCTGCGCAAGGCGCTGAAGGATTCAGACCTGGGGCAAATTCCCGTCATCTCCCTCAATGCTTCGGGAATGGAGAATCAGCCAGGCTTCCGCATCCACCTCAAGCTGGCGAACCGGCTGATCGCCGCTGCCTGCTATGGTGATCTGATGATGCGGCTGCTGCACCGTTTCAGACCCTATGAGCGGATTCCGGGAAGCACGGAAGCCCTCTACCGCAAAGGAATGGAGCGCTGCAAGAGCAGCTTGTCGACGTTCTCCTTCCGGGAGTATAAGCGGGTGATCCGCGAGATTGTCGCTGAATTCAGCCGCCTGGCGGTCACACCGGCAGTGAAGCCACGGGTGGGAATTGTCGGCGAAATACTGATTAAGTTCCATCCGGACGCCAACAACCGGATCATTGAGATGATCGAAGCCGAAGGCGGCGAAGCAGTAATGCCGGACTTCCTCGATTTTATCTTTTATTGCGTGTACAATCCGATCTACAAAGCGGAGCAATTCGGCAAAAGCAAGAAGCTGGGATACATCAATCCCATGCTGATCTCCTATCTGGAAATCTACCGCAAGCCGGTTAAAGTGGCGCTGGAGGAAGCGGGACTTGCCAAAGGCCGCGAGAATATTTACGGCCTCGCCGAGAAGGCCAGCCGGCTTGTATCTGTCGGCAATCAGATGGGCGAAGGCTGGTTCCTGACGGCGGAGATGATGGATTTGCTGGATAACGGTGTGAATAACATTGTCTGCATCCAGCCGTTTGCCTGCCTGCCGAACCATATTACCGGACGCGGATCTATTAAAGGACTGAAAGAGCTGTATCCCGGAGCCAATATCGCGGCCATTGATTATGATGCCGGGGTCAGTGTAGTGAACCAGGCCAACCGGATCAAACTGATGATGTCGATCGCCTGCGGTCTGGAAAGCGGCAGCAGTTCAACTCCTGCTGAAATCACAGGACCACAGCGGCCGGTGGTGGTGGGGAGTTTAGGGAGCGGGGTATAAGAAAAGTGCAGTTCATATAATGCAATCCATATTAAAAAGCGGGTCCGGGGCAATTCCCCCGGGTCCGCTTTATTTTATAAGAAACATTATATAGATTGAACTTGAGAATTACATTTAGGGAAAAGTGGGGGAGGGGAATTTTGGAACTGGAGGAGCGATAGCGTCCGCCTTTAGGTTTGGATTTCTACCGCGATTCGCGGTTAAATTCAGGAAATCCAAACCTAACAGCGGCCGGAAGTCCAAATATTCTCTGGAGTCACGGACAATCCCAAAATAGAAGGATTATAAGTTCAATTTATATAGAACGATCTTATTTCTGCAGCTTAAGCTTCACGCGCATCGCTTTGTTGAGGTGAATGAAATTATGCCTTGTGGCAGGCATCAGCACCAGACCGGCGATATTTTTATTTCCCCAATAATCAATCAGCCATTGCTCCGTATCTTTTACCGCCCCTTCCTCCGATATTCTTCTGATCCTGGCAGGACTCAGCTTTGCCCTCAATTGCTCCGAGCTCAGTGAAGGAAGGATACTCCGCGTTCTGCCGGCAACCGCTCTCCTGTACTCAAATAAAGACTCGATATGAACCGACGAGCTAAAACCGGAAATTTCTTCATCGGTCATGCCATTGCCTGAATGAAGGTAAACCGTCTGTAATTTGTCGGCAAAATGCGCCTCGTGAAGAACCTGCCCGCTGCCGGCGGCAAGAATATTCATTGTGATATCTTCAATTCTCGCGCTGTGCCAAAGATGCCACACTATAGAATTTTTACTACCGGGGGTATGTACTGGATAGCTGCGTAGAGTCTGCTCGCGGATATCTTTCAGGAGTTCGTCTTCATAGGTTGGCTGCTCCGGATGTTCCCCGTTTGACGCGTACAGAGAGGCATGCAATCTCAGGAATAAAGCAACCGCATTCTCATGCTCCTCCGGCCTCTTCAGGAGTCCCGTTAAAGCTTTATGTCCGTCACTCCAAATTTTGCGCTGTTCAAGGTTCATTGCACAATCACCGCTTTCGAGTATTGTCATCCATCTAAATTATATCTAAAATCCCCTAAGCTGGGCGTTCTGGAAGGGTGTCTATTCTGGGGCGAAGCATGTTAGTTGAATGAAACGAAAAAATAGTTTTTCAGAAATTTTCAGTAATTTTATTGACGGATAAATAGGTAAAGAGTAAAATAGTTCGTATACGAAGTATTTATTTATCAAACTAACGGGGTGATGGTGTTGGAGGAAAAAGAACAGCAGCTTGATGATATTCTGACCTCTTTCCGCTGTATCAATCATAATTTCCAGCAGCTTTTGTGGAAGGACGCAGAGGAGCTGCAGATTACCTCCACCCAACTGATGGTGCTGCGAAAATTGGCCATGCACCCAGACATCGGAATTACCGAGCTTGCCGACCTGCTCCATTTGGGGAACAGCGCTGCTAGCGGAGTAGTTGACCGTATGGTAAAGGCAGGACTGATCACCAGACAACGCTCGCAGAGCGATCGGCGTATATTCAATCTGGCGGTGACGGATAAAGGTCAGGAAATCAGGGATCGAAGCAAGCAGTCCATGAGAAAGCATTTGCAGCCGCTGTCCGACATACCTTCAGAGGATGTCAAGGAACTGCTGCGGCTTCATGGTGAAATCGTAAAAATTTTGGTACAAGGGAGAGATAAAAAGTAGCCATGAGTACAATAACTGCTAACGCTGCTGCGGAAACTAAGGCTATACGCAAAGGGCCTATCATCGCAGCGCTCTTAATTGGCGCTTTCGTCGCGTTGTTGAATCAAACGCTGATGAATGTGGCGCTTCCGAAAATGATGGAGGATCTTAACATTGTCGCCAATACGGCTCAATGGCTGACCACAGGGTTTATGCTTGTGAACGGTGTGCTCATTCCAATTAGTGCTTTTCTGGTGGAGAAGTTTACCACCCGCCAGTTGTTTACTACGGCAATGATACTATTTTCCATAGGTACGCTTGTCTGCGGTATCGGAACCGGATTTGAAATGATTATGGTCGGCAGAGTAATCCAGGCTGTCGGTGCCGGTATTCTGATGCCGTTGATGAACATTGTGTTCCTGCGTATCTTCCCGATTGAAGAACGCGGTAAAGCCATGGGGCTCATGGCGGTAGCGATGATTTTTGCCCCGGCAATCGGACCTACCCTCTCGGGCTGGGTTGTGCAGAACTATTCCTGGCGGGTACTGTTCTTTATCGTACTGCCGCTGGCCATTTTCTCCACACTGCTTGGGATGAAGACTATGCAGAACGTCGGAAAGCTGACTTCTCCGAAGCTGGATAAGACCGGCATCGTGTTCTCAACCCTTGGGTTCGGCGGACTGCTGTACGGCTTCAGTGATGCCGGAACAGACGGCTGGGGCAGCACGACTGTTATTGCCTGTCTGATCCTCGGAACGCTGGCATTGGCCCTGTTTGTATGGCGCGAGCTTACCACCGACAAACCTCTGCTTGAATTCCGCATTTTCCGTTATAACATGTACTCACTTACAACGGTAATCAATATTATTATTACCATGGCCATGTACGCCGGTATGATCCTGCTGCCAATCTATCTTCAGACCATCCGCGGCTTTACACCGATGGAATCCGGGTTGATGCTGCTGCCGGGTGCCATTCTGATGGGGATTATGTCTCCGATTACCGGGATTATCTTTGATAAAATCGGGGCAAGATGGCTGGCGGTTATCGGTTTGCTGATTACCACCATTACGACATGGGAATTCAGTCAAATTACGGATTCCACAACCTATACACATCTGATCCTGACGTATACGGCGCGGATGTTCGGGATGTCGATGCTGATGATGCCGATTGTGACAGCCGGACTTAACCAGCTGCCGCAGCGGCTCAGCTCGCACGGTACAGCGATGTCGAACACACTACGTACAGTCGGGGGAGCACTTGGGATGGCGCTGTTTGTCAGCCTGATGACCAACCGTACGAAGAGCAATATTACGGAAGCAGTAACCAGCGGCGCGGTCTCACAGACCGATAAGGCGGCGATGCTCAAACTTACACAGGACGCGACGATCAATGGGATTACCCATGCATTCGCTGTAGCAACCTGGGTGACCGTAGTGGCTCTGGTGCTGGCCTTGTTCATCAAGAAGACTTCACCGCAGCCGGACTTCCTGAAGACGGAAGAAGCCGAGTCTTTACAACCGCAAGCAGTTAAATCTCAACAAGCATAACTTGTGATGTACTCAAGAAGGGACTATCCAGCACCGGCGGGTGTATGGCTAGTCCCTTTTGTTATGGAGAAGACCCCGCTTACTCCACCGCGGCTGCCGTCTTCCAGCGTTTCAGTGAAGGAAGCGTGTCGGCGAGCAGCTTGTGCGCCGCAGCCTCATCTATGCCTTCCTCCACCATGAATCCGGTGCAGAGGTCGGTCATGCCCTGCAGCGTAAGGTCAGGCTGCTTGAATTCCCCAGCTTCGTAACAGTAGATGCAATAATCCTCATTCTTAGTGCCATCCTGCTCGCTGCCCAGCAGCTCCGCTTCAGGCATTGGCATTCCGCAGCTCTGGCAGAATACGGCCTCATGTTGAGGGGTCGAAGACTCTTCTATATTCATATCAACACACTCCCTTAGATTTCGCGGGACAAGTACCGCCCGCATTCCAGTCCAGTATAAACCAACAAACTGGACAGCATTCAGTCAGGTTTGTTGGAGCGTTGCTAGCGTTTGGAAATTATCTATATTTTGCTGCGATGCCTGCAGCAAGTTCGCCCATCCGGAGGCGGATATGCTCCGGCTCCAGCACCTCAACCGAGGTTCCGAACCCCAGCAAAAAACCGTAAAGCCAGTTATCCTCCGGATAATGAACCCTAACGGTGTACCCGCCGTTGCCGTCCGGCTGAAGTTCAGTCGAATCAAAATAATCTTCGGCGAGATGTTTGCCTGCCGCTGAGAAATGCAGTACCACTGGCAGTGAGTCAGCGGGCCGCATCCACCCTTTAGTCCAGGGGAAATCCTTCAGGGGGATATCCTGCCGGACATACACCCGGTCTTCCTTCACCAGCGCTTTCATACGCAGCAGCTTGAATAAGCGGAACTCTCCGTGCTTTGCACACAGGCCGTACAAATACCAGGCTTGCCCTTTGAGCACCAGCGTGTAAGGTTCCACAGAGCGCTTGCTCATCCTGCCGTCGGCGTTTACATATTCGAAGGCGACAGCGACTCCTTCCTCCAGCGCTTCCTTGAGCAGAGTTAGCCGTTCTTCCAGGGGGCCATTCAGCCCCCAAGGAGAGAAATCGACGATCAACTGAGTTGTTTTGCTGCGGAAGGCGGCGGATTGGGCAGGGGGGATTACACTGCTGATTTTTTCCATCAGCAGTGTGTGTTCTCCTCCGACATAGGAAGAGACGCTTTGCAAAGCGGTGAAAATATCGGCCAGCTCACGCTCCGTCAGCAGATTGCGGTCCAGCCGGTATCCCTCCATGAGACCAATTCCGCCGTTTGCACCCTGATAGGTTACGACAGGGATGCCAGCATTGTTAATGCTGTCGATATCGCGGTAGATGGTGCGGGCGGAGACCTCGAACATGTCGGCCAGCTCCTTGGCCTGAATGAGCGGGCGGTTCATCAACAGGATAACTATGGAGAGCAAACGATCTATTTTCAAAAGATGAGTCCCTTCTTTCCCGGAGAGTTGCAGTCAACCCTCATTCTATAATTTTGGCCAAAGAAAGAAAATAAAACATTGTCATAAATATGTTATTCGATTAATATCTAATTAGATATTTATTTAATCTTTAGATTGTGAGGGTTCATGAAATGACACAAACCGGAAATGGATTATCTGTTCTGCGCGGGCAGGGGTATTCCAGGCTGTTCGCAGCCGGATTAATCAATGGAATAGGCGACCGGTTCAGCAGTGTGGCCATGCTGGCGCTGGTGCTTCAACTGACCGGATCGGGAATGGCGGTAGGCATATCGCTTGGTGTAAGGGTGCTGCCCTATCTTTTTATGGCTCCGCTCGGCGGGATGCTGGCTGGCAGGCTGCCGCGCAAAACGATTATGATGGCCGTTGATATTATGCGGGTGCCTGTAGCCTTGTCCTTTCTTTGGATCAATGGGGAGGACCGGTTGTGGCTGCTGTATGCGGGCAGTTTTATACTGGCAGCGGGAGAGGCGGTTTACAGTCCGGTCCGCAAGTCTTCTATTCCGCTCCTGGCTGCTCCGGATTCATTGCTCCGCATTAATGGCCTGGAACAGCTGATGAATGGCTCTGTGCTCATTCTAGGGGCCTTTACGGGAGGGCTGGTGTCCCTTTGGTTCGGGCCTGAGACGGCATTTGTCATGAACGCCGCATCTTTTCTGGTTGCAGCCTTATTGCTATGGGGTTTGCAGTTTCCGCAAAATGCCGGGAAAACTGAAGCGGGAACAAAACATAATGCTTCCGCAGAGCAGAGCGATCTGCAGCAAGGCAAAGCAGGGCGCCTGCGGACGCTTAAATACTTGGCAGGGGGAAGTCTCGTGCTGCAGGTTATTATTGGTTATGAGCTGCTGGTGCCGGTTATCAACGGCTGGGACAATGTGCTGATCAGTGTGTATGCCGTGCAGGTGTTTCATGCCGGGGATGTCGGAGTCGGGGCATTTTATGCGGCACTTGGCATCGGGCTAAGCCTCAGTTTTTTTGCCGGTCGTCTGGTGAAGAAGAGGCTGCTCGCGGTGGCGCTGGCAGGATTGCTGGCGGAAGGCCTGCTGCTGATGGGGATCAGTGCCAGCATCCATTTTGCGGCCGCATTTCTACTGTATATTCTGCTGTCTTTATCGGGTGGGGTTGGCAATGCCTGTCTGGACACGCTGGTGATGAGAGAGACGCCGTCTTCCATGCAGCCGGTTATTTTCGGAATGCTGTCGGCGGCGGGCGGTACACTGATTGGGGTATCGATGCTAACCGCAGGCTGGCTGCTTGACTACGTGGAACCCCGGCAATTAGGTTTTGCCGGAGGTGCCGGTTTTGCCGGAATTGCGCTGCTACTGGGAGGATATTACATGGTTCGCAGCAAACGGAAGAGTCTGTCCCGTATTTAAAGTCTGTAAGTTCATCTCGAGTTGCATAAGAAAAGCAGCTGTCGATGCTCTTCGAAGGGTTCTTCGAATTATGCGTCAAACGGCTGCTTTTTTATTGTTTCAAGTTGCGTGGCGCCCCCGGAAACTCTCTATGTTTTTTGCATTATGCTTAAGATTTAACCTTTAACCTTGCGCCGCAGCAGGCGGGCGGAAATGCCTCGGCGGTAGCGGTAAAGAAAGATCAGGGCTGCGATAGCCAGGATACCGGAGACGATCCATAGCGCATACAGCTCAAACAGGTGGAAGATGCCCATCCACTGCGGCCCGAACAATTTGCCAATGCCTAGAAAAGCCAACACCCAGAGCAGCGCTCCTCCATAGGCATACAGGGCAAACTTGCGGAAAGGCAAGGCGATAATACCGGCGAAATAGCCGGTGAAATGCCGGACACCGGGAATGAAGTAGCCGATCGAGATGAGAAAGCTGCCGTACCGCTCGAACCAGCGCTGCGTTTTCTCCAGCTTGGCCGGTGAAAAGAGAAACCATTTGCCGTAGCGCTGGATAAACGGCATCCCTGCCTTGAGCCCGACGAAATAAGTAATGGTCATCCCGCTTGTTGTTCCGGCAAAAGCCAGTACTACCAGTGTCGTGAAATCAAGCTTGCCGGTATAGGAAAGGAAGCCTGCAAAAGCCATTGTTGTTTCCCCGGGAAAGGGCAGTGCAACAAATTCCAGCAGCAATCCGAAGAAGAGCACACTGTATCCGTAATTGGCGAACAATTCCTGTATCCATCTCAACATTTCCATAATATTGTCACTCTCCAAGGGCTGCATGCCTAATTCTATTTTGAAGCTTGTCTTCATACAATCTACCAAATGGTTCTGGAAGTGAATAGAATGCTGGAGGTAGAGAAGATGAAAGGTAGCAAAAGTACACAGATCCGCCGGATCCTTATCCGCGGGCTGCTTGCTATGGCAATTATATTATTGGTAAAGCCTAATTGGGAAACTGGACAGTCTTCGGCATCGTCGAAAATGAATCCTCTGCAGGCCGGAAAAATTGAGCCTGCACTCTCTAAGAATAATCTGCCGGCTGCTCAGACGCAAGATTTGCCTGCCCCGGCCGTGAATTCAGGCGGCTCTGCCTCACCTGCACCGGTTGTCTCCACAGCAATAACATCGACCCAAAATCTCCAGAATCCAGAAGATTCGGCAGCTATATCAGCGTTAGTCAAATCCAAGGATGCACCCGCAGCAGCTGTGGTGGCCGCTGCCCCAAAGAAAGCACAGAAGACAGTCTATCTTACGTTTGACGACGGGCCCAGCAAAGTCACTGCCAAGGTGCTGGAAATACTGCGCCAGCAGGAGGTGAAGGCGACCTTCTTCGTGCTGGGAGAGCAGGCCCGGAGCCGCCCCGAGCTGATTAATGCGATTTGGGAGCAGGGGCATGTCATCGGCAATCATACCTATAATCATAATTATCATGATTTATATAGCGGATTCACAGAATTTTGGATGCAAATTAAGCAAACGGAAGAGGTTGTCAGAGAGATTACCGGGGTCCGTCCGCAGCTTGTCCGTGCGCCGGGAGGCACCTTCGGCCATTTCGATGCAACCTATTTCGACCTCCTGAAGCAAGCGGGCTACTCGGTAATGGACTGGACAGTGGACAGCGGAGATTCCAGACGCAGAGGTGTGCCGGCGTCGGAAATTCTGCAGGAATCTGTGGCGGACATGTCTTCCTCCCAAGTCATCCTGCTGCTGCATGACGGTGCGGGACATGAAGAGAGCGCCAAAGCATTGCCGAAGATTATTGAGCGTTATAAGGCTGCCGGATATAACTTTGGTCTGCTGGATGCAAGCCAGCAGCCTGTACACTTCAGAGTATCTGCAACTATGGCAGGCGCCAACCGCCCGAAACCTCCACAGGACTGGATTCATTCTAACATTGTGCCGAATGCCGGATTATTTGCCCCCGGCAAGCCGCTGGTCCTGGAGGTGGGCAGGCTGGAGACCAAACTGGACCCGGGAGAATACAGAATCAGCCAAGGGCAATACATGGTTCCCCTGCGGGCGGTCATTGAACGGCTGGGCGGGCGGGTTAGCTGGGATACCGCCAGCCGCAGCGGACGGATCACCTGGAACGGGCGGAACCTGACAGTGGATGCATTACAGAGGCAGCTAAAACTGGCTTTGCCTGACGGAAGTTTGGAAACAAGAGGGGCAGAGGTGCAAATGATCGGTTCCTCTCTCTGGATATCCCTGCGGGAATTACTCACAACAGCGGGGCATCCGCCGCAGGAGGCCCGCGCGACGGCAGAGGAGCGCAGGGTTAGAACAACTTAGGCAGCCCTTCGGCATGCCGTCCAAGAACAGGACCAAAGTAACCTCCAAGGGTTTGGGCACTCTTTTTCGTGGGAAGAATAGACAGTAATAGGCTCCCGAAAGTACTTCCTCGTTGATCGCAGCAGCAGGGCGGAGCTAGTCTATGGCCGAAGGAAGGGTGTCACCTTGTCCTCTTCATCATTAATAGAGCAAGAAAAAAATATGCAGCAGCAGAAGTCTGATTCTCCGGGTGACATGATCCGGCCTGTCCCGCGAAACCGCAGTGTTTTAGGCGAATGGCTTCGGATGCTGGCTATAACGGCAGTCATCGGTGCTTTATATGCATGGCGTGGAGGTGCGTCTCTGCTGTTCCTCTTGTCGGCAGCTGGAATTCTTATGTTCGGCGGACTCCTGCTGCAGCTCTGCGGTCCACGGAAAATGGTGATTGTCCGCCGTATATCCCCTTTGCGTCCGGCAGCCGGAGATACGTTGACTGTAGAAGTGCAGCTTAGCTTCTCTTCACGGATTCCACTCCCGTGGATGATCATTGCCGATACCTGGGGCGGACGGCGGCATCAGGAATTGCTGTTTCCCGGGTTCCGGCGCAAATTCACCTATTCTTATGAGCTGCAGGAAGTCCCCCGGGGAACTCATCGGCTTCAGAGCTGCAGCATAAGCTGGGGAGATCTGCCGGGGCTGTTCACAGGCGGAACCAAGCCGGAGTTCAAGGACAGCTTCAAAGTGCTTCCCAGACCGCTCTATGTAGGGGCAACTGTGCCGGGGAGCGGTCTGCTGGCCGGGGATATGATGCTCATGGGCAGGGGAAGAGACAGCGGCAGTGAAGCGGCAGATATCCGTGAGTATGCCCCGGGTGATCCGCTTAGCCGGATTGACTGGAAGAACAGCGCCCGCAAGGGAACGCTGCAGAGCAGGGTACCGGTGCGTGAACAGGGGCGGATGGCTTGTATCGTTCTTGCCAACAGCCCGGAGAATTATGAGATTCCCTACGGAGCACTCACTCCGCGCGGGCTGCGTGGCACAACCACTCCGGCATTCGAAAAAGCTGTATCTGCAGCAATGGGCCTGATGCTTGCAGCGGAGCGCTCCGGCACATATGTGCAGCTGTTCAGCGGCGGCTGGCCGGAAGGCATGGCCAGACATGAGGGACTCGGCAAAATTCCTGCCAGAGTGCAGGATATGCTTACAGAAATTGCTCCCGACGGTACCCGAAGCCTGAGCGACCTGCTGGAAGATGCTTCACGGAGCTGGATTCCGGGGATGACGGTAACGGTGATCACAGGAAGGCTGGAGGAGGAATCCGCGCGGACGCTTGCCCGGTTCTTGGTACAGGGCGTGAAGGTGGAGATTTATTTTGTGTGGGACCAGCCTGCTCCGGTAAATCAGCAGCAATCAACGGGGATGAAGGAAGGGCTGCGGGATTGCACACAGCGTAATACCGGGACGGTAGGGGGCAGTCTGGAGCGGCTTGGAGCGCGGATCTACTGTCTGGAGAATTCCTCTCTGTCATACGGGTACAAGGGGGCGGAATTCCATGAATCTCCGGGGAAACGGACAGAACGGTAGATATCGGGGGACTGCCGGAATGTCGGCTGATTCTTCCAGCGCTTGGAAGGACGAGGGGCCGTTCGGCGAACCGGCAGTGACGGTTAAACCACAGGCGGTGGATGGGCAAGCTGAGAACAGTTATACCGATAACAGGGAGGACATCCCCCTGCATTATCGTTTGCTGTTCTCTTTGGCTATTATGGGAATGTTCATGGCATGGCTGCTTCCGCTGCACAGATCCACAACATTGCCCTCTACTGCGGAATTGCTCGAAATCCTGATGTTCTCTGCTGCGGCACTGCTGCTATGGGGCTGCTTTCGGCTCCCGGGCCTGCTGCAGCTCAGTATCCGGTCTATTCTGATTGCTCTGACTTGGCTATACACCTGTGCCAGCAGTGAAGGAATAGCGCAATTTGGCCCTTATGTCGCAGGAATTCCTGAGGACGCTGTCCTGTTGTTCACGGGACAGATTTCGAAGCTAAGTGAAAACAGCCGGCTGTTGATTCTGGTATTGGGCTGGGGTTTGCTGGTTTCTTCCGTGCAGCAGCTGGCGCTGTACAGAGGAAGCACGGCTCTTTTCGCAGCTGTGACTGTATGTTATCTTCTGATGCTGGATATTGGATTTGGGGTAAAGACAACCGGCGAAGTGCTGGTCACTGCGGGACTGATTCTGTGGATGCAGGGCATGAGCGGGCTGCTGCGCCTGAAGGAGCGAACCGGCCGGGTCAGTCTTCCCTATGCCCGCTGGGGAGGTTATGCTCTCGCAGGGGCAATGCTGCTGACGGCGGCATCCTGGATAGGCGGCCAGCTGTATGGAACGCGGCCGGCTGTACCTATTACTCTGAAGCCGGTATTTAATCAATTACAGGAATGGGCGAGTGGACAAGTTCAGCGGCAGACGGAGGATGAAATCCGGCTTGAGGCAGGAACTACAGGTTACGGTTCGGGCAAAGGTGAGCTTGGGGCACCGCTATCCCCCAGTACGAAAGCCGTATTTACGGTCACATCCAGCCGCCCGGCTTACTGGAGAGGAGAAAGCTCAGCTTATTATGATGGCCGCCGCTGGATCAGGGAAGGAACGGCATACCTCCCGTTTAGTTTAACGAGCTTGCCTGCCGAGGACTTGCCGGTATTCGCCAATGACGAAGGCCGGACATTGGTACAGCAAATCCAGTTTGGCGTGCCAATGTCCGGCAATCTGCCGCTGTTCAGCGCCGGAACCGTGGTGAACGTGGAAGAGGTGAGGCTGGCGGACGGCAGCCGTCTCGGCTATGTGCTGGCGAACCGGGAGAAGAACAGCTTCCGCCTGCCTGAGACGGCAAGCTCTGCGAAGATTGCCGGGTATACAGTGAGCTCTCTGCTGCCGGAGAGTGATCCGGCTGTGCTTCGCGCTCTTGGCAGTGAGGATCCAGAGTCCATTGCCGATAGTTATTTGCAGCTTCCCGCGGCAATGCCGAAGCGGACCGCCGCCTTGGCACAGCGGCTCACAGCTTCTGCCGCAAGCCGCTATGATGCCGTTGCCGCTGTACGCGATTATTTGCAGAGCGGCTACTCTTATAGCCTGCAGACGAGGATTCCGCCAGCCGGCGCCGACTTCGCCGATGATTTCATCTTCACGACGAAGCAGGGCTACTGCGTGCATTTCGCCACGGCGATGACGGTGCTGCTGCGGAGTAGCGGCATTCCGGCCCGTTATGTCCAGGGCTATGGACCGGGGACACCGGAGGCCGGTTCCCTGCCGCAGCGTTATGCCGTTACCCAAGGCGATGCCCATGCCTGGGTGGAGGTCTATTTCCCCGGCGCCGGCTGGATCCCGTTTGATCCCACCCCCGGCGCTGCCCTCGCCGCCGCAGGTCCGGCGGCGGCCCCCGCTGCGGCTGCATCTGCGCCGCAGGGAACCCCCGCGTCCGCAGCTGCCGGCGCGGACATCCTGCCCGCCCTGCCGCTGGCGGGCGGGAACCCCGCGCCGCTTGCTGCTGCAGCGGCGATTGTGCTCGCCGCCGCCTGGCGCTGGCGGCGCAGCCTGGCTCTGCTGCCGGCGGCGCGCCGCGCCGGCAGCGTGAGCCGCGAGCGGCAGCTGCGCGCAGCCGCTCTGGCCTGGCACGGGCTGGCGGCGCGGTACGGCCCGCCGCTGCCCGGTGTGACGGCCAGGGAGTACGCAGCCTCCCTGAATATAGAGGACGCGGGGCTGCGCGCCGCCGTCCGGGTGTTCGTCCGCCAGTGGGAAACCCTGGCGTACAGCGGCACGGCACAGGCGCAGCGTGCCACGCCGCACCCCGGCCCGGCGCAGCCGCCGCCGCCGGATGCAGCCGCTGCGGAGGCCGCAGGCTTTATCAGCCGCTGCTTGCTCATCATTTTCCGCCTGACCTGAGGCTTTCTGGCGGGCACCGGCTGGTCAATAAATCCTTATAGGCCGCATGGAAGCGGATACCTTGACCAAAAGATGCCATAAGTCTTTTCCGCTCTCCTCAGATCGTTCAAGCGGCCGGATGAACTGCGCCAAAAGCATAAGAGATGCGTGTCCTCCTTTCCTTGACGATGAGATTTATCCATGAGTATAATGAATCCAATAATCAAGGGAGGCACGTAATGAACAAGCCAAATGAAATGATCGTCGTTCTCGATTTCGGGGGACAGTATAACCAACTTATCGCGCGCAGAATTCGGGACCTGGGGGTATACAGCGAGCTTCTGCCGTACAATACGCCAATTGAGAAGATCAAAGCACTTTCGCCGAAGGGGATCGTATTCTCCGGAGGACCAAGCAGTGTGTATGCCGAGGACGCACCGCAGCTGGATCCGGCTATTTATGATTTGGGACTGCCAATTTTCGGCATCTGCTACGGCATGCAGCTCATGGCTCAGCAGCTCGGCGGCAAGGTGGAACGTGCAGCCAAACGTGAATACGGTAAAGCTGATGTCGATTTCGAAGTGGGTGCTGTGCTTGCAACAGGCCTAGAGAGCAAACAGATGGTATGGATGAGCCACGGAGACCATGTAGTGGAGCTTCCGTCCGGATTTAAGCTGGATGCCGGTACGGAGAGTGCGCCGATTGCCGCAATGAGCCATGCTGCCCGCAAATTCTTCGCGGTGCAGTTCCATCCGGAGGTTCGCCATTCCGTGAGCGGGAATGAGATGATTTCGAACTTCCTGTACGAGATCTGCGGCTGCGAGGGCAAATGGACGATGGAATCGTTCATTGACGATGCCATCAAGGATATCCGTGCCAAAGTCGGGGACAAGAAGGTGCTTTGCGCACTCAGCGGCGGTGTGGATTCCTCCGTTGTGGCCATGCTGATTCACCGGGCCATCGGCGATCAATTGACCTGTATGTTTATCGACCACGGCCTGCTGCGCAAAGGCGAAGCAGAGAGTGTAATGGAGACTTTTGTTGGCAAATTCGATATTCACGTCGTGAAGATTGATGCCCGCGAGCGTTTCCTGGGCAAGCTGGCCGGTGTATCCGATCCCGAACAAAAACGTAAAATCATCGGCAACGAGTTTATCTATTGCTTTGACGAAGAATCGGCCAAGCTGGGTGACTTCGCATTCCTCGCCCAAGGTACACTGTATACGGATATTGTGGAGAGCGGAACAGCAACAGCACAGACTATCAAATCGCATCACAATGTCGGCGGATTGCCGGAAGACATGAAGTTCAGCCTGATCGAGCCTTTGAACACGCTGTTCAAGGATGAGGTCCGCAAACTGGGAGAAGAGCTGGGCATGCCGCGTGCCATCGTCTGGCGCCAGCCATTCCCGGGTCCTGGACTTGCTATCCGCGTATTGGGCGAAGTGACCGAAGAGAAGCTGACGATTGTCCGCGACTCTGATTACATCCTGCGCGAGGAAATCATCAAGGCCGGTTTGGACCAGGAAATTTGGCAGTATTTCACTGCACTTCCTAACATGAAGAGTGTCGGGGTTATGGGAGACGAGCGCACTTATTCCTACACCGTGGGCATCCGTGCAGTAACTTCCATCGACGGTATGACCGCTGACTGGGCGCGTATTCCGTGGGATATTCTTGAGAAAATCTCCGTACGTATTGTCAACGAAGTGGATAACGTGAACCGCATCGTTTATGATATTACCTCGAAACCGCCTGCAACGATTGAATGGGAATAGATAGAAAGAGCGTGAAAGTCTTTATTTATAAGGCTTTCACGCTCTGTTCTTGTCTATCAGCAACCATTTTGCAACCTATCCAAATTTATTTACCTTTCTTTAGCACGTATTCTTGCCAAACAAAGCTACCGTCATCTCGTTTTATCCTCTTAAAACTTGAGTATTTGCCTGAAGCAGTATCATACTTCAGAACAGGTATTGTCTTGCTCACACGAGTATCACCGTCGATATAGAAGTGGCTTTGCTTGTCCCAAAAAACGTTATGATAATCCGCGTTGCCACTAATTTCAGATGTTGATACATGCCCTGCAATAATATCTTTAAAAAATTTGCCTGTTGTATGAGGGTATTTGCTGCAGAAATAATAATATTCTGATCCCCACTTCCAAAGTTCTTCTGCTTCTTCATCAATGCCTGCATGAACAAATATTTGCGTGTCTGTTTCATAATAAAAGGGCAAGTCTTTAAGCCAATTTATAAGAGCAGTATCATTAAACAAACTGGCCTTCGATTCTATATCCTCTAGTAACATAAACTCATGATTTCCTGCTAAAACAATTACCTGACCTTTATGCTTTTCTTGCATTTCTTTGATGAAATATAGAATTGATAAATCTTGCGAATGAATATCGATGTAGTCACCCAATAAAATCAACTGATTATTTTCGCTCAAATCAACTAAACTAAGCATTTCTTTGAACAAAGCCAATTCTTCATGTATATCGCTCATAGCGTAGATATTTGCCATATGGATTCCCCTGTATCATCGTTTAATAAATTGATTGGAGATCAAAGTCCGCTTTGCTTTCTCGCTTTTCCCGACCGTTATAAGATTACTTAGCTTGTCCGCTACTGTTCGATTGGGATATGTTGAGGAAACGCAAAGCGAAATTTGGAATGAAGTTAGCTTTGATTTCACCTTCATAAATGCTTTCTAAATGCATTCGTAACTTTCTTTCATCTGAGTCTGTAAAATCGAATTCTCCCCAAAATGAAGAGGGGTTACAACTTGCTTTCTGTACTCTTCGTGCGTCAGATAGGCTTGTTGGCAACTTTAAATGATGTCGCGTTATTAGCTCATAAAATGACAGAGGGTTTGTTATAATTCTCATGCGTAATCCTCCTTAAAAATATTAATTCCGTTTTCTTCCATATAATTAGCTTTTAAGGCTAATTTTACTGCGAAAGCTCTATGAATTCTGTTTGCTCCAAAGTATCCTTTGAAAAAAATTTGTAACTCGGTAATTTTTTCTAAAACCGAGTTTTCTAAATTCAAAATAGTAGAAAATTCTTTGTCTTCACTTATTTCATTTTCAACTTTTAACTTGCATGTTTTTACATGCAACCAATCAATTTTATTTATATCATGTTTGAAAATATTCTTTATTGCATTTCCTGTAATATATCCATAAGTTATAGATGCACCTTCATTTTGGAAATGATTTTCTTTTTTCTTTTTTAAAATAATTTGGCTAAGACTTGACAGAGACATTTGTACTCGCATTTTGCACCTCCTAACGTTAATGCATCAATTTAATTTGATTTACCCAAACAATGTGTTTGCCCAAACGAATTGTATCTCTTAATTAGGAGTACGTCAAATTGAACTTAAAACTTGAGATAAGGGAAGGAGCAAGGGATTTTGGAACTGGAGGAGCGGTAGTGTCCGCCTTTGTCTCCGGGTTTCCACCGCTAATAGCGGTTAAGATCAAGAAATCCGAAGACAACAGCGGCCGGAAGCCCAAATATTCACCGTAGTTGCGACTGCTCCTGTACTATAAAACCATAAGTTCAATCTATATAGGTGGTAAAATGATAGCATGCAATTGCACGCAGACATTAACGATTGAATGGAGAATGGAGGCGGGAAAATGAATCAGATCCAGGGCGAACAGCTGGCGGCAGTCTATTTCACAGCTTGGCTGGAGCAGGATGAGGCTGCATTTCTTAGCGTTTTACATAAGGATGCCAGAATAGAAGAATGCGATGGGGCAGAATACTCCGGCATTCTCGAATGTCAGGAGTGGTTTCGCGGCTGGCATGAGCCAGGGAATAAGGTTCTGCAATGGGATATCCTTGAATCCTTTTTTGATGCCAAGGAGCAAACCGTAAGCAATGTCTGGCACTTTACTTGTCTTTATGATGGCACAACCAGCACGTTTGACGGATGCTCCATCATCTCCTGCAGTGATGAAGGTATTACAAGACTGCGGGAATTCGCAATGAAAACAGAGAAATACCGCCCGTATCCTATGAGTGAGGTTCCAGATTAACCATTCCTGCAGATTTTGTCATGAAAATGTTTGATTTACGAACAATTATAAAAATATAACGCGTATTGTTCGTATTTGCCATTGACAACTTATGTGATGTACACCTAAAATGATAAAGCGTTGAGCAACATAAATATTCGTATAATTTCGGGAATCGGCCCGAAAGTCTCTACAAGGTCACCGTAATGACCTGGCTACGATTAAGAAGAGCGAGTTCCCGGAATCTTTGGCCTTTGCGCTGAAGACAGGCAGGTGAATCCTCTTTTTTCGGGCCGGTGTCTACCAAGATACCGGCTTTTCTGTTGCGCGCGAGATACTCACATAGACCTTAGGGGGAGAACAATTTGAATCGCTTTTTCAAGTTGAAAGAAAACGGCACCACAGTACGCACAGAGATTATGGCCGGTCTGACCACATTCATGGCAATGGCTTACATTCTTTCGGTTAATCCCAGCACTTTGACGGCTTTTGGCCGGATTGACATGGGCTGGTATTCCGTGTTTCTGGCTACAGCGCTGGCAGCTGGTATTTTTACAATTGCCATGGGACTTTTCATTAATTTCCCGGTAGCTCTGGCGCCTGGTATGGGCCTTAATGCATATTTCGCATCCGTGGTTTTATCCTCGGCTACAACTGAACATGAATTCACCTGGCAGATGGGTCTGACTGCCGTATTCATTTCCGGTATCATCTTCATCCTGCTGACGGTAACGAGGGTGCGGCAAATATTGCTCACAGCAATCCCTGACAATCTGAAGCATGCCATTACCGTTGGGATCGGGATGTTTATTACCATTATCGGCTTGAAGAACAGCGGTCTTATGACTATCGGCGTTGAAGCCGGCAGCGACATTGCTGCTAACAAGTTCACTGATGTGTTGTCCTTCGAAACCGTTATTCATATGGGCAGCCTTGAAAATACCAATGTTCAGCTGGTCATCATCGGCTTGCTGCTGATTTCCATTCTGATGGTGCTGCAAGTCCGCGGCGCGATTTTGTTCGGAATTCTGGGAACTACCGTTGTCGCCATCCTCATGGGTGCAGTTGATTTCAGCTCGCTGAACAATCCACAGACGCCTTGGGTTCCTGATTTCACACAGCTGAATTTCTGGGAATTTGACTGGGAAGGCATTATGCACACCGGTATTGTTTCCGCAATTGCCACCTTTACGTTCGTAGAATTGTTTGATACCTTTGGCACGCTTGTCGGTACTGCTGAACGTGCGGGAATTATGAAGGACAAGGAAGATGGCAAGAGACGTGTCGGCAATGCGATGTTTGTTGATGCGGTTGCTGTTGCCGGCGGTGCGATGCTGGGTACTTCCACCACTACCGCTTATGTAGAAAGTGCTGCCGGGGTTGCTGAAGGCGGCCGGACAGGTCTGACTGCCGTAACAACTGGTGTTTGCTTCCTGCTTGCTTTGTTCCTTGCTCCGGTGGTTGCGCTAATTCCTGGGTCCGCTACGGCAGCGGCATTGATTGTGGTCGGTGTGCTTATGGCGCAATCGATTCGCGAGATCGACTTTCAGGATATGGTTTATGCTATTCCAGCGTTCCTGACTTTCGTCATCATGCCGTTCACTTACAACATTGCCAACGGCATTTCGTTCGGGATTGTTACCTATGTAATCCTGGCTTGTGTAGCCAATCTGGCAGGCAAGAAGAAATACGATATCCACTGGATGATGTGGGTGCTCGCCGTTCTCATTGTGCTGCGCTACGTGTTGATCGGCAGCCAAGGCTAAGTCTACCTCTAATACAAACCCGAATATTACGGCTCCTTCAGTGATGAAGGGGCCGTTTTGCTGTAACATAACAAGAATCAAAGCATCCGTATCTTGCGGTTTCGGCCAGGGACAATGACCGGTCCCGGTCTTTTCTTCAACCGGCATTTAGATTATATTGTTGAAGAGGTGATTAATGTTGTCCGGCATTGTTAATAGAGCGTACAGCTCCTGGAAGAACAACCCTTGGCCATTGCTGATCTTCCTGCTGGGGGCCATCGTGCGGGTGATATACATAGGGAGTATCCCTCCGGGACTTAACCAGGATGAAGCATCCATAGGCTATGATGCTTATGCCATCCTGCATTATGGGATAGACCGCAACGGCGTTCATCTGCCCATTCATCTCATTTCCTGGGGCAGCGGGCAAAATGCACTTTATGCCTATTTATCGCTGCCTTTTCTCCTGCTGTTCGGGCTGACACCACTGTCTGTGCGGGCGGTAAGTATCGTGATGGGGCTGCTGGGCATGCTATTTTTCTATTTAATTATGAGGCAGCTGTTCCCATCGAAAGTTGCCGGTCTTGCCGCCATGTTCTTTATCGCGATTAATCCTTGGCATATTATGATGTCGAGATGGGCGCTGGAGTCCAACCTGCTGCCTACCCTGGTATGTATTGCGGTATATTTTGGACTGAAATCCTTCCGCAGCGCCAAATGGACTTACGGTTTTACAATCCTGCTGGCCCTGTCGCTTTATGCATACGGAACAGCTTACTTTTTTGTACCTTTATTTGCCTTAGGCACCGCACTTCTTCTATTGTATAGTAGAGCGCTAAAATTACGGACATTATTGTGGAACAGCGCACTATTAATCCTGCTGGCCCTTCCCATATTTTTATTTGTAGTTAT
This sequence comes from Paenibacillus sp. IHBB 3054, assembly GCF_051594305.1. Taxonomy (NCBI): domain Bacteria; kingdom Bacillati; phylum Bacillota; class Bacilli; order Caryophanales; family Paenibacillaceae; genus Paenibacillus; species Paenibacillus sp. IHBB 3054. The sequence goes on from NZ_JBOFBG010000017.1 coordinate 136,590, forward strand.
CAACCGCTATGAACAGCCGGGGATAGCGACTCCATTCTTTTCTATTCCCAAATTAACTATGCCGCGTGTAGAAGAGGTCTCTTCCGTATTCAGCGGACAGCTGCTGCAGACCGCTGCAGACAATTTTAGTGCTTTTGGCAAAATACTACTCAGTGGAAGCGACGGCCTGCCGTGGAATTCAATCTCACCGTATGGCTATGCTTACCCGATCGCTTTGCCTTTTGCTATAGCTGGCCTTCTTGTGATGATTCATACGCTGCGGACACGCTGCCGCAAGGGTATCCCGCATGCGGTTGTGCTGCTGTGGCTCTCCCTTGCCATACTCATGGCCTTTATCACGAGTGTGAATATCAACCGGATCAACATTATCTTTTATCCGTTGATCCTGCTGGTTGCAGCAGGGTTTACATGGCTATACCAAAAATTAAAAATTGCAGGTATCCTGTCTGCTCTTGCTTTCACCATTTTGTTCGGGTCATTCACGAATGCATATTTCCGTGAATTCCCCGGGCGTATCGGTCCGGCGTTTTATGATTCGCTGGGTGAGGCGATACAATATGCATCTGAACACAGTACAGAAGACGTCTACATTACGGATGAAATCAATATGCCTTATATCTTTGTGCTGTTTTACGAAAGAATCAATCCGCATGATTTTCTGGAATCTGTTGTCTATGCCAATCCGGGAGCGGCGTTTCAGCAGGTATCTGCCTTTGGCAGATACAGGTTCGGCGAACCGGACGTTGTGACTGGGAATTCGGCATATCTCTTCAGGAACGGAACCCCCCTCCCTGAAGCCGTGGCAGGAGAGGGGACGGTCAAGCATTTTGCCAATTATAGTGTTCTTCTTGTTAAAGAGTATGCAGACGGGGGAACGCCCCTGGACACAACAGCGGATAAGGAGTTTTCAAACGGTGGTTTTGAAGAGGGGGCTGCAGGCTGGAGCTTTTCAGAGGGAACGGGGGTTGCCAGCAATAACCCGGGTGCCGGAACTTATCTTGCCTATCTTGATGCCGGTGGTGACAAAAGTGTCGTGCAGGCTTTTACAGCACCAACAGAGCCGGGGGAATACAAGCTGTCAGCCATGGTCAGTGCCGGCGGCGAGGGTGGAAAGATCAGATTGCGGGTGAACGGTATCGTGCAGGCTGAAGCAGAGCTGACCAAGGGAGACGAATACCATCAGATTACACTGCCGCCTGTTGCTCTAAATCAGGGAGATCGGGCAGAGATTTTTATAACCGGCGGGAACAGCTGGATTAACATTGACGAGGTGAGGTTGGAACGATGATCAAAAATACACGCGCGGCTGCTATCATTGTTTTGATGCTGTTATTGTTTCTGCTTCCGGTAACAAGCATCTATGCAGAAGGAAACTTATTGCAGAATCCAGGCTTTGAAGATGGGGAGGAGGGTGCACCCTCCAGCTGGACCAAGGATGCATGGATATCCGGAGACGGCTCCGGCGTATTGTCGGTCCAGTCCGAGGAGGTTCATTCCGGCAGTAAAGCCGCAGTCATTGAGAATCTTGAACCGAATCATCTGAAATGGGTGCAGAATATAAGCGTTGCTCCAGACAGCTATTACAAGATCTCAGGGTTTGTCAAAATCGCCAGCGCCGCAGGCCAGGGGCTGGGGGCTAATATATTCCCGGTCGGCATCGGCAGCGGGTATCCCGCTACAACCGATACTGCCGGAGACTGGCAGTATCTTGAGTTTATTGGTCAGACCGGGAAAGAGCAGACTGAACTTGGTATAGGTGCAGCCCTTGGCGGATACGCCAATTTGATTCAGGGCAAAGCTTATTTCGATGATTTGGCTGTAGAACAGCTGGATGCTGCCCCCGAGGGAGCTGGCGTCATTTCACTGGATAGCGGCGCCGCCGCCCAGGGAGGTGACAATCCGGCAGAGGAAACTCCGCATAAGGTATCACCGGCCAAGCTGCTGCTGATCTCGGCGTTATTCAGTGTGTTTTTCGCTTTTCTATATAATAGAGCCTTCAGGAGCGACAGACTGCTGAAGCAGCCGGATGTGATTTATACAAGATGGCTTTATCTCATCGTTGGAGCTGCTTTAATCCTGCGGGTCTGGATTGGCCTGACTGCGCAGGGCTATCAGAATGACATGAATACCTTTATAGCCTGGGGCCAGCGCATGGTGGATTTGGGTCCGGGCAAGTTCTATGTGGAGGGGTATTTTGCAGACTATCCTCCAGGGTATTTATATATATTGTACCTTTTGGCCTCGATCCGCGGTTTATTCGGCTTGGCGCATGGCTCAGGCGGGGAAACGCTGCTCTTTAAACTGCCGGCGATCCTTTCCGATCTGGTGCTGGGGTATTTGATTTACAAAGGCGGCCGCAAAAAGCTCGGATCAGGCATGGCAATCGGCTTAACGCTGCTCTTCCTGTTTAATCCGGCGGTGCTGATGGATTCTGCTGCCTGGGGACAGGCAGATTCGTTCTTTTTAGTGTTCTTGCTGCTTAGCATTGCCGGGGCCTCCGATAAAGCCTTTGTGCGTGCAGCGATATTTTTTGCCTTGGCCACGCTGATCAAACCGCAGGCACTTATCTTCACACCAGTCCTGCTGTTTGCCTTCTATCATCACCGGGCCTGGAAGCAGCTTACGGTGGGCGCTCTTTACGGACTTGGGATCTTTGCCTTGCTGGCGGCACCATTCTTCTGGAATAACGGCGGGTTAGGCGCGCTTATTGATCTGTATAAGAGCACGCTGTCTTCCTATCCGTATTCTACGGTTAATGCGTTTAATCTCTATGCACTGACTGACCCGATGTGGTCCCCGCTCGATTTTACATGGCTTGGGATTACGTACCGGGTCTGGGGTTATGTCTGCATCCTGGCAGCAGTAGCCGTGGCGGCGTATTATTCCTTTAAGCGGGACCGCAAGGAGCTGTCCAAATCTTTCTTCATCGGCATGGTGCTGATTGTCATTATGTTTGTACTCGGAACCAAAATGCATGAGCGTTACATGTATCCGGTTCTGATTCTCTCGCTGTTCGCTTATATTGAAAGCCGGGACCGCCGTTTTCTGACACTGTTTCTCGGATTTTCGCTGACGCAATACATTAATGTAGGCTACACGCTTGCCCATCTGAACGCCGGAAATAATCCGCCTTCGGACGGAATTGTTCTGGTTACGTCGATTGCCAATCTCGCTTTGTTGCTATATATGCTGTACATTGGGTATTCGTTGTATATCCGTAACGAAACGAAGCTGCTTCCGCTGCCTTCTGCCCCGGCAGAGAAGTATGAAGCTGATATGAAACTCGCCGAGGAGCTTCGTCCGCTTCCGCAGCCGGGTAAGAGATCCAGGTTCAGACTGCAGCGTAAAGACTGGATTTGGATGCTGGCCATTACTGCTGTCTACGCAGCCCTGGCTCTTTACCACCTGGGCTCTTCAAAAGCTCCCGAAACCTTATGGGAACCAGCCGCCAGCGGCGAAAGTTTTTATGCCGATCTGGGCCAGAGCCGCCAGTTGGAGCGTGTCAACGTATTTGGAGGTGTCGGGACCGGTAAATTCAAACTGGAATTCAGCCAGACGCCGGATGCCTGGAGCAGTCCGCTCGATGTGAATGAGGAAGTCGGCAATGTATTCATCTGGAAAAGCCAGCCGCTGAACGTTGCGGCAAGATACGTGAAACTTACGGTGACTTCACCGGGCTTTACCTTAAATGAAATGGCCTTCTACGAGCAGGGGGGCGGAAAAACTCCGCTTCCGGTTACAAGTGTCACCCCGGATGCCGGTGCAGCGCCAAAAAGAGGCGTCCCCTCCAACCTGTTTGACGAACAGTCAATCATACCGGAAAATACCGGTTTCATGAACAGCACCTATTTTGATGAGATTTACCATGCACGGACAGCTTATGAATACACGCATGGCATCGTCCCTTATGAGAATACCCACCCGCCGCTCGGCAAGCTTCTGATTGCTATCGGCATGGAGGTATTCGGTGTTAATCCGTTCGGCTGGCGGATTATCGGTACTTTGTTCGGAATCGCCATGCTGCCGCTAATCTATATCATGGCGCTGCGCTTGTTCAAAAAGAGCATATACGCCGCCCTCGCCGCGGGACTGTTCGCACTGGATTTCATGCATTTTACGCAGACGCGGATTTCTACAATTGATGTATACGGCGTATTCTTCATCATGTTAATGTTCTATTTCATGCAGCGGTATTTCACGATGAATTTCTACCGTGTTCCGCTGCGTAAGACACTTATCCCGCTGTTCTGGTCCGGATTGTTCTTCGGCATCGGCGTCGCCTCCAAATGGATTGTGCTCTATGGAGGAGCCGGGCTGGCCATTATGCTGGCGCTCGCCTTATTTGAACGCTATAGGGAACATAAGGCCGCTGGGCGTGTGCTGGCAGAAGGCAAGTTAAGTGACCAGGAGCTTAAGGACGCCTGCCGGACGGCAGATAGTTCCTTCTGGAAGAACACAATCGTTACGCTGGCCAGCTGTGTTGTATTCTTTGTAGTTATTCCTGCCGTTATCTATAGCTTGTCCTTTATCCCTGCGCTGTCCGTAACAGCCGACGGGTTTACTGTAAAAGGCTTGATCGATGCGCAAAAGAATATGTATAACTACCACAGCCAGCTTGTCGCCACGCATCCGTTTGCTTCCTCCTGGTGGGAATGGCCGTTTATGAAACGGCCGGTATGGTTCTTCAGCGGCGGCGAAGGATTGCCGGAAGGCAAGGTAAGCAGCATAGTCACCATAGGCAATCCGCTAATCTGGTGGACCGGGATCTTCGCGATGCTGGCTACGGTATGGCTTACCGTAAAACGGAAAGACAAAAGCATGTACATGATCTGGATCGGCTTTTTCTCGCAGTATGTCCCTTGGATGCTTGTACCGCGTGAGACGTTCCTATACCATTATTTTGCGATGGTACCGTTCATGATTCTTGCTATTGTATATATCATGAAGCTGCTGGACAGCAAATATCGGGAAGCCAGGTACATCCGGTATGCATACGTAGCTGTCGCAGCGCTGCTTTTTGTACTGTTCTATCCGGTGTTGTCGGGAATGGTGGTTGACAAAGAATATGTGACGGATGTACTGCGCTGGTTCCCTTCCTGGGTATTCTAGGAGGGGAGCACGTAATGCTACAAAACTTTTAGGAGGAACAAAGGTGAAAGCCAGATACAGTGTAATTGTCCCCATGTACAATGAGGAAGAAGTTATTCAATATACGTATGAGCGGCTTAAGAAAGTCATGGACGAATGCGGTGATACCTATGAACTGATCTTCGTCAATGACGGGAGCCGGGATCGCACAGCTGAGATCATGAGTGGAATCAGCAGCAGCGACGAGCATGTTAAGCTGATTGACTTCTCCCGTAACTTCGGTCATCAGGTCGCGATTACGGCCGGAATGGACTATGCGCAAGGCCAAGCTGTTGTGGTGATTGACGCGGATCTTCAAGATCCGCCCGAGGTCATTTTGCAGATGATTGCCAAGTGGAAAGAGGGCTATGAGGTAGTTTACGCCAAACGGCTGAAACGGCATGGGGAGACTATTTTCAAGAAAGTGACCGCCAAGCTCTTTTACCGTCTGCTCAGCAGCATGACCAGTGTGGAGATTCCCACCGATACAGGCGACTTCCGGCTCATCGACCGTAAAGTATGCGATGTGCTGCGCGGTCTCAAAGAGAAAAACCGCTATGTCAGAGGTTTGGTGAGCTGGGTCGGCTTCCGGCAGACGATGGTGGAATATGTGCGGGAGGAACGTTTTGCAGGTGAAACCAAATACCCGCTGAAGAAAATGATCCGGTTTGCGGTTGACGGCATCACCTCATTTTCACATAAGCCGCTGAAAATAGCCTCATATGTAGGCTTCTTTCTCTCCTTCTCCAGCTTTGTGTATCTGTTCTTTGTATTGTTCCAGAGAATCTTTTTCACCTCATGGACGGTTCCGGGCTGGGCTTCCATCGTCGGCGTCAATTTGTTGTTTAACGGCATCGTGCTGATGCTGCTTGGCGTAATAGGTGAATATATTGGACGGATATATGATGAATCCAAGGATAGACCGCTGTATATCGTGCGTGAGACCAAGGGTTACCGGGGCGGGGAGCATGAGGAGCGGCAAGAGGACAATGATTATGGCAGATAGGAAGCTGAATGCGGGATTTATCCAGTTTTTAAAATTTAATGCTGTAGGCTTACTGAATACGCTGATTGATTTCGCCGTATTTACCTTGCTGCATTCTCTAGGTATGATGAACACCCCGGCACAGATTATTTCTTATAGCGCAGGGACAGCGAACAGTTTCTTTTGGAACAAGAAGGTGACCTTTAAGGATAAGAGTCAGGCTAGCAAGGACAGTTTTGACCGTATGCAATTAGTCCGATTCATCATACTGAACCTGGTTGTACTGGGGATATCAGTGCTGCTGATGCATCTGCTAACGGACAAATTTGGAGTTCAGGTGCTGATTTCCAAAGTGCTGGTTACGTTCGTCACCGTCATCATCAATTTCTTTGGCAGCCGTAAATGGGTATTTTAAGTCAGATGTTGGGCCGTGGAGTTTCTTTATCTTAAAGATCGGGGGGATTTGATGCGTAAGTTTTCCTATTTGATCATAATTGCAGGAGTTCTAGTCATGCTGTATCCAAAAGCGAGCGAATGGTATGACGACCGGCAGCAAGAGAAGCTGCTGAAGGAGGCTGAACAGGCTTATAGTGAGCTGGCCCCTTCGTCAGAGCCCGATCTGAAAAAACAGTACGCCGAGGTCACTGCACTGCTGGCAGAAGAATCAGCTGGGGATGAACCAGCACAGGCTGCCGAACCGGCAGAGCAGGAAATAGAGGTCGGCGGCAAAGTGACCGGAATCATCACAATCGACAAAATCGATTTGAAATTGCCCATATTGGAAGGGGCGACCAAAGCCAACATGAAGCATGCCGCAGCCCATATGAAGGAAACCGCTCCAATCGGTGAAATAGGCAATGCTGCCATAGCTGCACACAGGTCTAGGACTGCAGGGAGATTATTCAACAGACTGAACGAAGTAAAGGTCGGAGATACCATTTCCGTCAAGACAAGCGATCAGGAGTATAAATACGAGGTTTATGATATCTCGATTGTTGAGCCTACGGATGTGTCTGTACTGAACGGGAATAAACAAGATAAGATCCTTACCCTCATTACATGTGATCCTTTGGTAAATCCGACCCATCGATTGATTATCCACGCGAAAATTATAAAAATTTAAATGAATTAAGTAGAAATCTAGTGATTTAGGTCTTGTAACTAGGCATTAATATGATACTATATAACTATAAAAGCTAAACACGATAACGGCAAACCTATCGAAAGGTAGGGACGCAAAGCTAAAGGGCCTTCCCTGTAAGGATGGCAGCCAGCTACCGAATGAAGAGGCTTTTTTTGTTTGTTCTTAAGATGAATCTAGTATATTCCAATAGTAGTAGGAACAGATAAAGCTTAAACGATAACGGCAAACCTATCGAAAGGTAGGGACGCAAAGCTAAAGGGCCTTCCCGGGTACGGATGGCAGCCAGCTACCGAAAGGGGTTTTATCCATGAAGAAGTTCTATTATATGTTCTTGACCTTGTTCGTCCTGGTTACTTCTGTTCAAGTAAGCACAGCTAACGCATCCAGCGTAGAGTCAGGCTGGTTAAATACATCGCAATTGAGCCAAGGGGTTGTCCAAGTTTCCTATGATGTTCCCAAGGACAAACGTATCAAGCTCATGATTACCAAAGACAATAAGAGCTACTCTTATAATTTATATGCCTCCAAATCTACAGAAACGTTTCCACTGCAGCAGGGGAATGGCGCTTATAAAGTGTCAGTCTTAGAGAACACCAGCGGCAACAAATACAAAGTGCTTTCTTCCGAAACCGTAGATCTGAGCATGAGCAACACCAACGCCGTATATTTGAGTTCCGTACAGAATGTGAAATGGAATTCTTCCGATAAAGCAGTACTGAAAGCTAAGCAGCTCACGCAAGGGCTGACCACTGATGAAGCAAAGGTACAAGCTATCTATAATTACATCGTGGCGAATGTAAAGTACGACTACACCTTAGCAGCTAATGTTACGCAGGATTATATCCCGAACAACGATAACACACTCGCTAGTAAGAAAGGGATTTGCTACGATTATGCATCTTTGTTCGCCACCATGCTCCGCAGTGAAGGAATTCCGACGAAGCTGGTAATGGGCAATACGAGTTATGTATCTGTATACCATGCCTGGAATGAAGTATTGCTTAACGGCAAATGGGTAACGATCGATACGACAGTGGACGCCGGATTGGGTAAGAACAAAGAAACAAGCTTCATCAAAGCGTCGAGCAAATATACAGCAGCTAAGATCTACTAATCCTGTAGAATGATGATTACCCTAAGATAACCCGCTTAATATTTAAGCCGGTTATCTTTTTTTGTTTAAGGGGTTGCTTTTTTATATTGATGTGGGGTATTATAGGTAAGCGTTGTTAGAGCGCACCCAAGTAAATAAGGAATGGCTGAAAAGTTGTTTCAAAAAAAAGCTTGCGTTTCTAAATCAAACGTGATATATTATAAGAGTTGCTGGTGACGAGATAATCGACACTGACAACGAGCTTGATCTTTGAAAACTGAACAACGAGTGAGTATGGAAATCACGCAAGTGAGATCCAAAATTAGAGAATGTAAATTCTCGTCAGATGTTTCAAATTGAGCAATCGCTCTTTCTAAAT